>CAJGDL010000053.1 GCA_904502075.1 uncultured Alistipes sp. | reverse complement strand
TTGGACTTTATGGTGAAGGATGCTCTGGGCCGCAGCTGGCAGTTGGGTACTATTCAGGTGGACTACAACTTGCCCGAGCGTTTCGACCTTACTTACAAGGGTAACGACGATAAGTTGCACCGCCCGATTATGATTCACCGTGCGCCGTTTGGCTCTATGGAGCGTTTCGTGGCCGTATTGTTGGAGCACACGGGCGGTAAGTTCCCCCTGTGGCTCTCGCCCGATCAGGTGGTGGTACTCCCCATCTCGGAGAAGTATAACGACTACGCCAACGAGGTGGTGAACTACCTGAACCTCAACGATGTGCGCGCCCAGATCGACGACCGCAACGAGAAGATCGGCCGTAAGATCCGCGACAACGAGCTCAAGCGCATCCCCTATCTGGTGATTGTGGGCGAGAAGGAGCAGGCCGACCGCCTGGTTTCGGTTCGCGCTCAGGGTGAGGGCGATAAGGGCCAGATGACCCTCGACGAGTTCCGCGACCTGATCAACGGTATGGTTCAGACCGAGATCGAGGCCAACAAGATGCAGTAAGGAGTGCTCGGGGAGGGTCATCCTCCCCGACCTCACCAAGCTTTATAAACACAAGTTAAACATTTAATTTTTACAGCTATCGCAGCACCAAAACCGTTCCAGCCGAGACCGCAGTTCTCGGGGAACAACAACAATCAGCAGCGACCCGCCGGAGGCCCCAACAACGGCCCGCGTGGTCCTCGCAAGCCGGAGAAGGAGAACCCGAACCGCATCAACGACGAGATTACGGCACCCGAAGTGCGTGTCGTAGGCGAAAACATCGAGCAGCCGATGGTGATGTCGCTCCGCGATGCGTTGCGCCTGGCCGACGAGATGGAGCTCGACCTCATCGAGATCTCGCCCAAGGCCGTTCCGCCCGTATGCCGCATTGCCGACTACCCGAAGTTCCTCTACCAACAGAAGCGCAAGGCCAAGGAGCTCAAGGCCAACCCGGCCAAGGTGGTGGTCAAGGAGATCCGTTTCGGCCCGCAGACCGACGACCACGACTACAACTTCAAGCTCAAGCATGCCGAAAACTTCCTGAAGGAGGGTGCCAAGGTGAAGGCTTATGTCTTCTTCCGCGGTCGTTCGATCGTCTTCAAGGAGCAAGGTGAGATCCTGCTGTTGCGCTTTGCCAACGACCTCGAGGAGTTCGGCAAGGTGGAGATGATGCCCAAACTCGATGGCAAGAAGATGAACATGATGCTTGCCCCCAAGGGTAAGAAGTCGTAGTTCCGGCCATCCAAATGAGGAGAAACCAAAAGCGAGGGTGTGAGCATACCCTCAACTTTTGGTGTGAAATAACGAAACGAAAGTAGAAACTAAAATTTGAATTTTAAGATGAAAGTAGAACAGAACAAGATGGTGGCTGTGGATTACAAGCTCACCGTGGATGGTCAGATTGCTGATCAGTCGATGCCGGGTCAGCCCCTGGAGTTTATCTTCGGCACCGGGATGTTGCTTCCCAAATTCGAGGAGGCGATCCTGGGTAAGGAGCCCGGTGAGAAGGTATCGTTTACGCTGGCTCCGGCCGACGGCTACGGTGAACTGCACCCCGAGGCCATTGTAGACCTTCCGAAGACGATCTTCATGGTGGACGGCAAGCTCGCCGAGGACATCCTCTTCGAGGGCTCGCAGGTTCCCATGGCCGATGCCCAGGGCAACCGCATGATCGGCACGATCCGCGAGGTAGGCGAGGAGAGCGTGAAGATGGACTTCAACCACCCGATGGCCGGCAAGACCCTCAACTTCGAGGTCGAGGTGATCTCGGTACGCGAGGTTACGCCCGAGGATTTGGCTCCGAAGGGTGGTTGCTCGTGTGGCTGCGATGACTGCGGCGGCGGCGAGTGTGGCGAGGGCGGTTGCGACTGCGGAAGCTGCAACTAATCTCCCAAAAACCACAAAAGAGAAGAGCACCACCCCACGAGGATGGTGCTCTTCTGCTTTAAAAGGGAAACTCGCAAGGGATGTACACACTGACCCAATACCTACAAACGCTGGAGAACCCCGATGGACTGTGCCACCGGCTGGAGGGGTTCACACTCTGTCGTCATGCCGATGGCCATCCGATCTACCACATTGGCAACAGTGCGATCCTCTTCAAGATACAACTGCATGGGCGCACCCTGCGCCTTCGCTGCTACACCCAACGACCCGCGCGCAACCTCTCGCTGCTCTACGGCGAGTCGCTTCTCGAGCGAGAACTCTACCTCTACCAGGGAGCAACCGGAGAGTGGGTCGATGTGGTCGTCGAGGAGTGGATCGACGGGGAAAATTTGGAACAAGTAATGGTGCGTGCCGCGAAAGCCGAAGAGAGGAATACTCTCCACCACCTTTCGGCACAATTCGAGCAACTCGCAAGCGAATTGCTTCAGGCCCCTTGGGCCCATGGCGACCTGAAGCCCGAAAATATCGTCGTTAACCGTGAGGGCGAGTTGCAACTGATCGACTTCGATGGGTGCTACCTCCCCGAAGAGCCCCTGAAGTTGGCTCCCGAGTTGGGAACCCCTGCCTGGCAACACCCCGCCAGGGGCAACCACTACGATGCCTGGCTCGACCACTACCCCGCCACCCTGATGGCCGTGCAACTACGGGCACTAGCCCTTGACCCCACACTTATTAGGCGCTTCCCGCGGAGCGAAGGGATTCTCTTCCACCCCGAAGAGGTGACCCCGCAGCGACGGAACGAAGAACCTCTGTGTGAAGCCTATAGAGCAGTTTGCACCCTCTTTGCTTCGCAGGGCGATGCTGTTCACTATCGACTTGCCCGCCTGTTGCTCCATCCCGACCATCGACTTCCCGACACTGAGGAGTTGCTCGGATTCCGCCTTCCATTGCGCAAGGTCGATGGCTTGGAGATTTTCTTCGACCGAAGACTGGCCGGATTCCAGACAGCCGATGGCTTCCGCACGCCCCTGCTCTACGACGAAGCCTTCGACTTTCGCGAGGGATGGGCACTGATCCGTCTCGGGAAGTACCGCCACTACATCGACCGCACCCTGCGTGTCGTACACACACTCCCCGCCACCTGCTCCGCGGCCAAGTCGCGCCGCAATGGTAGAATCCGCTACCGGATCGAGGAGGAGTGGTACGAAGAGGAGGTGTAAGGTGTTTGGAGACGAAGGGAGGGGGCCACGCCGTATGGTAGATTGCCACCTCTCAAGAGGTTTTTGCATTTTAGAGGAGCAGATTTTGTGCCGACATGAAAATTCTCACAGGGTTGCAATATCTGTTTGATGGCAGAAGGGGGTAGTTGCCTCCTCCCAAGAGGTTTTTGCATTTTAGAGGAGCAAATTTTGCGCCGACATGAAAATTCTCATAGGGTTGCAATATCTGTTTGATGGCAGAAGGGGGTAGTTGCCACGCTCGATGAAAAAATCGCGGATGGATAGTACTTTGTGTACATTCCATTCGCGATTTTTTTATTAGCGGAAGCAAATGCCCCCTTATCCCATCAAACTATTTGCGTTTTTTAGCCGCCAACGCACTCTCCACCTCAATCTGGAAGTCGGAAAGGACGTTCATGTAGTTGATAAAGGCATCGTAGGCCGAGTCGTAGGGGTTGAAGTAGGAGTGTACATCCCCATCCGAGAGCCACTTGGTAGCCATGTAGTAGAAGTGATCCGAAGTCTGCATGAAGTTCCAGACGTAGTCGAAATCGGGATTTTTCAACTTGGCCACCTTCTCCTTCAAGCCGTAGAGTGTCTTGAAGGCGTCGTTCTGAAGCTCGTTGCCGAGCCAAGCGGTAATATCGCGCTCCTCGTCAGCCCACGACATTACATGCGGGCAGTGGAGCACCGACACCGGCTGATACTTCTTGGCCGTCTCGCTGACAGTGGCAAACTCAAGCTGACCCGAAGCGAGTGCCACAGCCGGAAGGGCCTTCATGAAGTCGAAGATACCCGTATCGGCATTCTGGTGTTCGCCAAAGGTCTCGTAGTCCATGAAGAGGTTGAGCACCTCGCCCGGAGCCTCCTCGGCCGTCAGCCACGAGGTGAACTTATCGGCCGTCAGCGGATACTGATCCCAACCCTGGTTCGAGAAGCGGAAAGCGATATCGTCCGAGAGTTTGTAGTTGCGCAGTAACAGACGCAGCTTCTGGTCGATGGCATTGGCGTAGACGTAGTTGGGCGACTTCCAACCCAGGACGTGGCGGGCCCCCTCGGCCAGCATCGTCTTGTAACCCATCTCGGCCACCATGGCGCCGATCTCATCCGAGTAGATGAGCTCCGTATTGCGGAAGGCGGTGGGCTTCACACCAAACTCCTTCTTGATGGTCTGGGCGTGGAGCTTCACCTGCTGCTCAAAATCCTCCTTCGAGGCCAGAGCGGCCAGCGAGTGCGAGTAGGTCTCGGCCAGGAACTCCACACAACCCGTCTCGGCCAGGGCGCGGAACGAGTCGAGCACCTCGGGCACATAGGCTCGGAACTGCTCGATGGCGCTACCCGTAATGGAGAACGAGCAACGGAAGGCCCCCTTATGCTCCTTGATGAGGTTCAACAACAGGGCGTTCATCGGCAGATAGCACTGACGTGCCACCTTCTGCATGATCGAACGATTGAGCATATCGTCCAAGTAGTTGTGATCCTTGCCCATGTTGAAGAAACGGTACTTCTTCAAGCGCCAGGGCTGGTGCACCTGAAAATATAAACAGATGGTTTTCATATCTCGATTATTTCGGTTTTTAGGTTGTTAGGTTGATCTGTTTCGGGTTAAAGTTTTGGATCGTCAATGGCATCCTGGTAGACCTGCTTGATCTTGGCTGCCGCGTTGTTCCACTTCAGGCGCGTTACCTCCTCGAGCCCCTTCTCGGCGAACATCTTATTGAGGCTCGGGTAGCTGATCAGGCCATAGATGGCATCGGCCATGGCATCCACATCCCAGTAGTCCACCTTCACGGCGTAGTCCAATACCTCGGCCACACCACTCTGCTTGGAGATGATCACCGGCACATTGGAACGCATCGCCTCCAGGGGAGAGATGCCGAAGGGCTCCGAAACCGAAGGCATCACATAGACATCGGAGAGTTGGAACATCTTATCCACATCGTCACCGCGCAGGAAGCCCGTGAAGTGGAAGCGATCCGAGATTCCGAGGCGTGCCACACGACGAATCACATGGTTCATCATGTCGCCCGAACCGGCCATCACGAAGCGCACATTGGGAACACGCTTGAGCACCTTGGCAGCAGCCTCCACAAAGTAGTCGGGGCCCTTTTGGAAGGTGATACGACCCAGGAAGGTAACGATCTTATCCTTCACACCACGCTCGGGGGCCTCGGTCTCCTTGCTCGAGAAGCGAACCGCGTTGTGTACGGTCACCACGCGCTCGGCGGGCACCGCATATTTGTCGATGATAATATTGCGCGTGAGGTTCGACACGGCGATCACACGATCGGCCGCGTGCATACCCGTACGCTCGATCTCATAGACGCGCGTGTCGATGTTATCCACCGAACCGCGGTCGAACGAGGTGGCGTGCATGTGGACCACCAACGGCTTGCCCGAGACGCGCTTGGCCGCAATACCAGCATAGTAGGTGAGCCAATCGTGGGCATGGATCACATCGAACTGACCCTCCAGATCTTTGGCCACCTGGGCGGCAACCATCGCATAGCGGGCCACCTCCTCCATGAGGTTGGCACCATACTTACCCGAGAAGGTGTAACGCTGCGACCACACGTCGCCCGTCTCCCATACCTTTTGACCCGTCTTCTGATACTCGTCGTGGTAGCTCTCGAACTCCTCGGGCGAGATGTAGGGCACCATGTTCGAGTCGATGTGAATGAAGGTCATCTTCTTGACAATATCCTCAGCGCCCTTGGTCACGTCGCCGTAGAGAGCCTCTACGTCGCTGGCATTGACCACCTTCACGAAACGCTGGTCCTCATCGCCCGAAGCCTTCGGCATCACGAAGATCACTTCGACATCGTTACGAGCCAGGCCGCGCGTCATGCCGTAGCATGCCGTACCCAGACCGCCTGCGATGTGGGGAGGGAACTCCCAACCAAACATTAAAACTCTCATATTGCTATTTTTTTGTCGTTTTTTTACTTGCTGACTTCACCGCCTTTTCGGACTTCTTGGCACACTTAACCTCACCCTTTTCCGCCTTCTTGGCACACTTGCGTGCCGGCTTCTTGGGCTCCTCGGCCACCTTACCCCCGTGCTCGGCCACCATGCGACAGATCTCCAAGACGGCACCTACCGACCAGGCCTGCGACATCGAGCCCTTGGGCGTGTAGGGAGGATCGGCATCGTAAGCCTCGTTGACCGAACCGATGCAATAGGTCTGAATATCCTCCTCGAAGCCGGCGATAATCTCCTTGGCCTCCGAGAGGAACTTCTCCTTCATCACGTCGAAGCAGGTGCGCACATAGAGGGCCAAGGGCCAAATCCACACCGTACCATTCTTCGAAGCGATATCGCGCTGGCGCTGATCCCCCTCGATCGTACCCTTGTAGAGCGGATTGCGGGGCGAAAGCGAGCGCAGGCCGCGCGGCGTGAGCAGGTGCTGACGCACCACCATCAAGATCTGCACAATCTGCGACTCATCGAGCATCTTATAGTTCAGGCCGCAGGCAACGATCATGTTGGGACGGATGAAGGCGTTGGTCTCCCCGGGGTTCACATAGTCGGCCAGGTAACCCTCCTCCTCGAGCCAGAACTTCTCGTTGAACGAAGCCTTCGTCTTGGCGGGCACCTCTTTCCAGGCCTCCACAAAGGCCTTGTCTTTGTGCTGCTCGGCCAGGGCGAGCGTATAGCATACGGCATTGTACCACAGGGCCTGGATCTCCACAGCGTAACCGGCACGCTGCGTAACGGGTTCGCCATCGACGATCGAATCCATCCAGGTCAAGGCGCGGTGGTCGGCCGCAGCCCATACCAGGCCGTTGTCGTGCATCACCACAGCTCCCCCGATTCCCCGCTTGTAGGCCGTAAGGATCGACTTCATCACCTCGCCATAGCGGGCCCAAACCTCCTTGGCTCCCACCTCGCGCTCCAACTCCTGCAGCGTGCGGAAGAACCACAGCGGAGCGTCGGCTGCCGAGGCTGCCGAGGCCGAACCGGCAAAGTCTCCCTCCTGCATCTCGCGAATCATCGTATCGAGAATCTCGAAGCAATCCTCCTTATAGCCCTGCTCCAAGACCACACCGGGCAGCGACTGCAAGGTCTGACGACCAATCACACCGAACCAGGGGTAGCCGGCCACCATCTCCGTGCGGTTTCCCGGACGGCGGATCACAAACTGACGCGCCGAGTGGTGCAGACACGAGAGGAAATCCTCCTTGTGGGTGCGGCGAGCGATCTGCTGGGCAAAGAGCTCTTCGATCTCCTTGGGTGAGGCCATCTCCTCCACCGAGGCCGAAAAGATCACCGTGTCGCCCTTCTTGATATCCACCTCGAAATAACCCGTCGTCAGAAGATCCTCGTGGCTCTCATAACCGCGCAACGCCTCCTGCGGATACTCGAAATCGTAGTACCAGTCGGGGGCAGCGACAAACTCCGCATCGGGGCGGTTGGTCTGAAGATGGAGCCAGGGGTAACCCTCATAGAGGCGGGTCTTCACACCGCAAGGGATGGGATAGGAGCGACCGTTGGCCTCCATGTTGGCCTTCGACAAAGCGTGCTTATCGCGATAGGCGAAGAAGGGACGCAGGCGGAGCTTCGTGGCCGAATGAGCATCCACAAGCGTGTAGCGAATCATCAACTGCGTGCGCTTGTGAATCCACAAGAGCTCCTTCTTAAGGATCACACCACCCACACGATAGGTGATCGTCGGGGTCGGCGTATACTCGAAGTCGGTGATGTACTTATGACCGCGCGGCTCATACACACCGCGGAAACGGTGCAGGGCCAAATTGAAAGATTGATCGTGCTGAACGATCGTCTCATCGAGCGAGGAGAGCAACACATGGGTGCGATCACTCTGGTCGATCGGAGCCACCATCAATCCGTGGTATTTACGCGTATTGCAGCATACAATGGTCGTACTCATGTAGCCTCCACGGCGGTCGGTAGCGAGCATCTCACGCTGGAGCGAATATTCCAGATTACCCAACTCGCTTTTGTCGAAAGTAAGTGCTGACATAGGATTATAAGATTTTCTTTCGTAAAGATACAAAAAAATTCGGTTGATCGCATCGCTTTCGCTAAAAAATTCATACTCCGAACAATATATCGCATCTTTCTGGAGAAAATTATGATATGATTCTATTCTGCGGCTAATAAATTATACGGAGAATTGCCGGAGAGGGGGCCCAGAAGACCGGAGAGACCGGGGATGCAAAACAGATAAAAATAAGACCGTCGTAACGACGGTTTTGTCAGAAGGCGGCAGTTGCAACGCTCGGCCTTAAAAACAACGATGGGCAGTACTTGAGGTACGGCCCATTGTTGGTTTTAAGGTTAGCGGAAGCAAATACCGCCTTATCACAAAAATTTATGCCCACTTTACAAGCGCAAAGTCCATACGATGCGGCAGACGCGGGTTCTGCGGGAAGATACGGAGTGCGCAGTCGAAGGTACCGGCATGCTCGGGAGCATAGTCCAGGGCGTAGGTTACCACCGAGCCCTCCACCTTCGAACGCTTCAGCTCGACGGTCTTCAGCACGTTGGCGGCGTGGCCGAACTCGATCTGGTTGGCAACCACCAACTCCACACCAATGTCCTCGGGCTTGAGGTTGTCGATATTGACTGCCACCTCGAAGTGGTACTGCGTGCCCACATAGATGGCCTCGTTGGCATCGCGTACACGCTGTACGTCTACCACCTTCACCTTATCCCAGGCGGCCGAAACCTTGCGCTTCCAAGCGGCGATCTCGCGAGCCATCATGTAGTCGCCAGCCACGATCTCACGCTTGCGGTCGCGGAGCTTGTAGTAGAAGCGATCCTCGTAGTCTACCAGCTGACGGTTCATCGTGAAGTTCGATGCGATGTCGGCGATACACTTCTTGATCGAACCTACCCACTCGTAGGGGATGTTCTCGTAGTTGCGGCGGTAGTACTTGGGAGCGATCTCCTCCTCGATGGTGTTGTAGATCATCTCGGCATCGAGCTCATCCTGGTACTTCTGATCGGCGTAGGTACGCTCCATAGGCAGCATCCAACCGGCGCCCTCCTTGTAGCCCTCAACCCACCAGCCGTCGAGTACCGAGAACTGCATTACACCGTTCATCACGCACTTTTCGCCCGAGGTACCCGAAGCCT
The DNA here is from genome assembly GCA_904502075.1 of uncultured Alistipes sp. Lineage (GTDB taxonomy): Bacteria > Bacteroidota > Bacteroidia > Bacteroidales > Rikenellaceae > Alistipes. Next base: position 1,769 of record CAJGDL010000053.1, on the reverse strand, counting down.
CCAGAGGACGGGTCGGGGTATTCAACCATACATCGACACCCTGTACCATCTTGCGAGCCAGCTCCATGTCGTAGTTCTGCAGGAAGAGGATCTTGCCCACGAACTGCGGCATCGACGACACCTCTACGATGCGCTTGATCAGATCCTGACCGGGCTTATCGTGCGGGTGAGCCTTACCGGCGAAGATAAACTGCACGGGGCGCTCCTTGTTGTTCACGATCTGCGACAGACGATCCAGGTTCGTGAAGAGCAGGTAGGCACGCTTATAGGTGGCAAAACGGCGAGCGAAACCAATGGTCAAAACATCGGGCTTGATGCTGTCGACAATCTGTACCATCTGACGGGGCGAGTCGAGACGCACCTGGTTGGGATCGCTATAACGCTTGCGAATGTGCTTGATGAGGCGGTTCTTCAGGAACATACGCTCCTCCCAGAGCTCCTTGTCGGGCACATTGTAGATCTTCTGCCATGCGGGGATGTTGTAGACATGCCCCTCGAAGCCCTCGGGGAAGTGACGGGCATAGAGGCGACGCAGGTTCGAAGCCGTCCAGGTGGGGAAGTGTACACCGTTGGTTACATAACCGATGTGGAGCTCGTTCTTGAAGTAGCCGGGCCACATGTTGTTGAGAATCTCCTTCGAAACCTCACCGTGGAGCCACGACACACCATTCACCTCCTGCGAGAGGTTGCAGGCCAACACCGACATCGAGAACTTCTCGTTCGGATCGTTGGGGTTCGTCTTACCGAGGTTGATAAACTGCTCCCAGGTGATACCAAGTACATCGGGATAGTGCGACATGTACTGACGCAGCATCGACTCGGGGAAGGCATCGTGACCGGCCGGAACGGGGGTATGGGTCGTGAAGAGCGACGACGAGCGGATCACCTCCATAGCCTCCGAGAAGGTGAGCTTCTTGCGACCTACGAGGTTGCGGATGCGCTCGATGCCGATGAAGGCGGCGTGACCCTCGTTGCAGTGGTAAACATCCTGCTTGATGTTCATGGCACGCAGGGCGCGCACACCACCGATACCGAGCAGGATCTCCTGCTTGAGACGGTTCTCCCAATCGCCACCATAGAGGTAGTGGGTGATCTGACGATCCTCCTCGAGGTTGGCCTCGTAGTCGGTATCGAGCAGCACCAGCGGGGTGCGACCTACCTGGCACTTCCAAACGCGTGCCGAGAGGGTACGACCCGGGAAGGCGATCTCCACCGTGATCCAGTTGCCGTCGGCATCACGCACGGGCGAGATGGGGAGCTTATCGAAGTTCTGCGCCTCGTAGGTAGCCTCCTGGGCACCCTGCGACGAGAGGCGCTGAGTAAAGTATCCGTAGCGGTACAGCAGACCGACACCCACCATGGGGACATTCTTATCCGAAGCCTCCTTCAGGTAGTCACCGGCCAAAATACCCAGACCACCCGAGTAGATCTTCAGCGACGAATGCAGACCGAACTCCATCGAGAAGTAGGCTATCGTCGGGGTGTTGGCCTCGGGAGCCTCGTTCATGTAGGCCTTGAACTGGGCATAGACCGAATCCAAACGATGCAGGAAGTCGCCATCGTTCTCCAACTGGGTCAAGCGCTCCATCGAAAGGCGATCCAAGAGGGCGATGGGGTTGCGATCCACCTTGATCCAAAGCTCCTTGTCGATTGCCTCGAAGAGGTCGCGAGCACCCAGCGTCCAGCTCCACCAGAGGTTCTTCGAGAGCTCCTCCAACGGACGAAGACGGGCCGGAAGCGACTTCTCCACCAGCATACGGTTCCAGTTC
>CAJGDL010000052.1 GCA_904502075.1 uncultured Alistipes sp. | reverse complement strand
CTTCGGGATGCCGGCCGAGCAAATTGACGTAGTGATCCACCCGCAGTCGATCATCCACTCGATGGTGGAGTTCGAAGATGGAGCCATCAAGGCCCAACTCGGCACCCCCGATATGCGGATGCCGATCAGCCTGGCGTTGATGTTCCCCGAGCGAGCCAACCGCCCCGAGGAGCGTTTTTCGTTCCTCGACCACCCGACACTCACCTTTTCGGAGGTGGATCACGAGAAGTACCCGGCCCTGGGTATCGCCTACGAGTGCCTGAAGCGCGGAGGTACGGCAGCCTGCACGATGAATGGAGCCAATGAGGTGGCCGTGGCCGCCTTTCTGAAACATCAGTGCGGCTACAACGACATTGTGGGGGCCATTCGCCATGCCCTCGAGAAGGCAACCTTCATTGCAAACCCCTCGCTCGAGGAGTATGCCTTCACAAACGAGGAGTCGCGCCGCCTGGCCCGCGAATACCTTAAGCTATAAATTCACAAAGACGAGACGTAAATTGCATTCATAACCAAACACTCGAAATGGATATTTTAATCAAAGTTGCACAACTCTTCCTGGCCTTCACGATTTTGGTAGGCCTCCACGAATTCGGACACTTCCTGATGGCACGCATCTTCAAGATTCGTGTCGAGAAGTTCTACATCTTCTTCGACCCCTGGTTTTCGCTCTTCAAGTTTCAGTACAAGGAGACGGAGTACGGCATCGGTTGGTTGCCCCTGGGCGGCTACGTGAAGATCTCAGGCATGATCGATGAGTCGATGGACACCGAGCAACTCAAGCAACCTGCGCAGCCCTGGGAATTCCGCTCTAAACCCGCCTGGCAGCGTTTTTTGGTGATGGTGGCCGGTGTGATCATGAACATCCTCCTGGCCCTGGTGATCTACTGCGGCATCAGCTATGCTTGGGGCGACCGCTACCTCTCGAACCAAGATGCCGAATGGGGCTACCTCTTCAACGAGAAGGCCGAGGGCTTCGGATTCCGCGATGGCGACCACATCATAAGCATTGATGGCGAGGAGATCGACCAGATGAACCTCATCACCACCCGCCTTCTGATTACGGACAAGGATCGCACGGTCGTCGTGGATCGCCAGGGAGAGAAGATCGCCATCACCCTTCCGCTGGCAGAGCTCATCGAGATGCGCCGCACGGAGCAGGTGGTAGACTTCTGCACCCCCGTCATCCCCTTCAAGATCGACAGCGTGATCTCGGAGCAGAGCCTCCGTGCCGGCCTACAACGCGGTGACCAAGTGATTGCCTTGGGAGATCTGCGCACCACAGATGCCCCCACCCTCTCGAGTGAGCTGCGAAAGATCAAGGGCGACACGGCCCATCTGACCGTGCTGCGCGGCAAGGAGGAGCTGGCCCTGGCTGTTCCGGTCGATACGACCGGCATGATCGGGATCCGCCTCACCCCCTTCCCCATTCGCACCCAACACTACACCCTCTTGGAGTCGATTCCGGCCGGCATCAAGCGTTGTGGCCGCACCATCAGCTCCTATTGGGAGCAGCTGAAGCTGATCGTACAACCCAAGACGAAGATGTACGAGGAGCTCGGTGGCTTCATCGCCATCGGCTCGATCTTCTCCTCGGAGTGGAATTGGCTCGACTTCTGGTCGAAGTGCGCCTTCCTCTCGATCATCCTGGCCGTGATGAACATCCTCCCGATCCCGGGCCTGGATGGTGGACACGCCCTCTTCACGCTTTGGGAGATGATTACCGGACGCAAACTCAGCGACAAGTTCCTCGAGGTGGCCCAATACATAGGCCTCTTCATCCTGCTGGCCCTACTCCTCTACGCCAACGGAAACGACATCTATCGCTTTTTTATTAAATAAAGGAGCCCAACCACCCAAAGACTCAAGAGAAGAATATGGCCAAGGTCAAGAAAGCCTATTTCTGCAAGAATTGCGGATTCGAAGCCCCCAAATGGTTGGGGCGCTGCCCCTCGTGTGGCGAGTGGAACAGCTTTACGGAGGAGGTGATCGCCAAGGAGAGTGCCTCCATCTCGGCCACCCTTGCCGGCGCACTGCCTACGAGCCGCCCCGAGCGCGTGGGTGAGATTCGCAAAAGCGAGGTGAAGCGCATTGACACGGGCAATCGGGAGGTTAATCGCGTATTGGGTGGAGGCCTGGTTCCCGGATCTCTCATCCTGCTTGGAGGCGAACCCGGAATCGGAAAATCGACCCTCTCACTCCAAATCGCCCTGGCCAACAACGGGTTGAAAACTCTCTATGTTTCGGGCGAGGAGTCGGCCGAGCAGATCAAGATGCGTGCCGACCGCCTCGGCATCGGCAATGAAGAGTGCCTGATCTACACGGAGACGCTCCTGGAGAACATCACCACACAGATTCGCGAGCAGCAGCCCGACTTGGTGATCATCGACTCGATTCAGACCATCTACACCGAATTGATCGACTCTTCGGCCGGCTCCGTGTCGCAGATTCGCGAGTGTGCCGCCACCCTGTTGAAGGTGGCCAAGACGCTCGGGGTCTCGATCTTCATCATCGGCCACATTACCAAAGACGGCACCATCGCCGGCCCCAAGATCCTGGAGCACATTGTCGATGTGGTGCTTCAGTTCGAAGGCGACAACAACCTGAGTTATCGCATCCTGCGCGGCATCAAGAACCGTTTTGGAGCCACCTTCGAAATCGGCGTCTTCGAGATGCAGGAGGAGGGGCTGAAGGGGGTGGAAAATCCCTCCGAGATCCTCATGTCGCACTACGATGAGCCACTGAGCGGCATTGCCGTAGGGGCCTCGGTGGATGGCATCCGCCCCTACCTGATCGAGGTGCAGGCTCTGGTCAGCTCGGCCGCCTATGGTACACCACAACGCTCGGCCACGGGCTACGATGCTCGCCGCATGAATATGCTCCTGGCTGTCTTGGAGAAGCGCGTGGGGATGAAGATGTTCCAGAAGGATGTCTTTCTGAACTTTGCCGGCGGATTCAAGATTGCCGACACGGGGCTCGATCTGGCTGTCGTGGCTGCCGTGATCTCTTCGTACTACGACCGTCCGATTCTCGAGGGAGTCTGCTGTGCTGCCGAGATCGGCCTTTCGGGCGAGGTACGCCCCGCCCCGCGCACCGAACAGCGTATCAGCGAGGCCGCACGCCACGGTTTTCGCCGAATCATCGTCTCGGGTTTCCTCTCCCCGAAGTTGAAACTCCCAAGAGGGATCGAGGTAGTGCGCATCAATCGCATCGACCAACTGCCCCGCGCCCTCTTCTCCTCGGAGGGGGAATAAGAGCCAATGCGACCGATATACGGCATATAAATTGCAAGGTAGAGGATAAAAAACTCTGCCATGCAAAAAAAAGTCGTTGTTCTGGGAGGTGTCGGGGTGATCGGCACCCACCTTTGCCACAAGTTGATGAATCGCGGAGACGAGGTCTATTGCGTCGATTCGCGCGAACTCTCTTCGTCGCCCCTGCTTCGCGAGATGGATCAGGAGCGATTTCATTATGTGCGCCATAACATCACCATCCCCTTCACCATTCGGTGTGACGAGATCTATAACCTTTGCGCTCCCACACGTCTGAACTACGACAAACAACTCCCCGTAGAGAGTCTGAAAACTCACCTACAGGGGACATTCAATACGCTGGAGAATGCTCGCACCAAGTTTTCAAAGGTGCTCTTCGGCTCCTCGTCGGCTATCTACACCACCTCTACACGTCCCGACTTCGATGCACGCAACAAACGATCCACCTGCGCCGAGGGGATGCGGGCCGCCGAGATGATTCATCGCGCCTACGCCTCGGAACATGGGGTGGATTGTCGAATCGCCCGCATCTTCAACACCTACGGATCGGGGGCCGACCTGAACGATCGAAGGGTTGTGATGCGCATGATCACCTCGGCCCTACAAAATCGAGACCTCACCATCTTTGGGAGCGGAGAGCAGGTGCGCACCTTTGCCTGGGCAGGCGACATTGCCGATGGGTTGATCACCCTGATGGATACCCCTCCGGCGAGCAACCTTCGCATCGTGGATCTGGGCGGAGATACCGAGATCACGATCCGTGCCCTGGCCGAAAAGATCATCGAACTGACGGGAAGTCGTTCGCGCATCAACCACCTTTCGGCCCGTTTCGGGGACGTTCGCAGTCGCCACCCCGACCTCTCAACCGCCTCGCGCGAATTGGGATGGCAGCCGAAAACCTCGCTGACCGAGGGGCTGAAACGAACGATCAAGTATGTAGAGCATGAATTGGCATCGTACAGCGGTACGACGCGCACTTGGGTAGAGATTTATGGATAAGGGCTATTAAGCGAAGAGGGCATGGAGCTCCTCTCGCACAAATCGACCGGAAGGGGTGTCGGGGAACTCTTCAAGGGCGTACGCCCCATAGTGGAAGGTCGAATAAGCCAAGGCGGCACGAGCCACATTCCGATCCTCGGGAAAGCGCTTCAAGAGATCATAAATTGCGGGGAAGAGCTCCTCTGCCGGAATCAAAGTGCGGTTCAGGGTCATCAACGAGGCGTAACAACGGAGCGAATCCTCCCCCCTGAGCCAAGAATCGGTCATTGCGCGATGCACCTCCACCGAGGCTCGACTCAATAGGCACATGGCCACCTCGTCCACAATCTCCAACGATCCGGCTCCGGCCACCCACTCCTCGGCCTCCGAGGGGGTTACACGGGAGGGCTCGGCGATCGAGGCGGCCGCCAAGCGAAGTTCGCGCACCTGTTGCTTGAAGAGAAAGCGGGCAAAGGCGTGATCCGAGCCTTGCTCTCGAGCAATAGCCCTTAAGGTGGGAATGCTAACACCGTAGTTTAACATACCACGCACCCCGGCCCGCTGCATCGACTCGACAACAGCACCATTCATTTCACGACGCAGGCGACCCATCAAGGCCGCCATGCGCGAGGTAAAGTTTTCGATCTTGGTCTCCATGCCGATTAGCGTTTACGCGGTAGGAGCACCTGTACCGTGTGTCCATACTCAAAAAGGGGCAACGTGCGCTGCACGAGTTCACGGCCTGCCGTCTGCACCGAGCAGTTGCAGGGGGCTGCAACACGGCAAGGGACAATCGTCGTACTCTTGACGGGGGCCTCCTCCACCGAATAGGGGGACTGAGGTGTAATATCCAACATCACGATCTCTCCCGAGAGGTCAGTCGAGGGTAAGAGACCCTCCTGCTCGCTGAAGCGACAGAGAATATATTGCTTCTTGTTGCCTTCGGGAATCAAGGTCAGGCGACAAGTCTCCACGCGCTTGGTCTTCGTTCCGAAGAAGAGCGACAGAAGGGCCTGCTCCTGACGATTGATCTCCTCCAAAGCACTCTTCAATCCCTCGCCAAAGACATGCTCGCCCACCTCACCGGAGATCAACTCCAGACGCGTGCGACGCAATTGGAAGATACGCTTTGCGGCCTGCATGGCTGCCTCCTCCTCGGTCGGTTGCAAAAGGTCGATGCGATCCATCGGGAGCATCGAGGCGAGATCCCCCACCTGCTCTGTGGGCAGGGGAAGGCCCTTGGCCACCAACTCCTCCTGCTCCAAAAGAGCAACATCAGCACCCACAATTCGCCACGAAGTCTTATCCGAGAAGGGGGCACGAAGACCCAAACACTTCAACGCATAACGAGCATAGGGGCCGGCTTTCACCTCCTCCTTTTCAACCACCAAGTCAATAGCCAAGGGACTCTGCGGCAGGTTGTAGGCCATACCATCGGCCGTATCGACCATTCCCTCCGGCATCACATAACGGCTCTGCGCCGAGGCGGTCAGCCCAGCTACTAAGAGCAGGCTGCACAAGAAAAAGATCCGTTTCATCGTCTTCTGTTTTTTGATCCTTATCTACAAATGTAGGAAAAATTTCTTTCGTTTCAAAATTTCAGATAAAAATCGCGCGTCAAAGCACGATATTCGGGGGTGAACTCCTCGGGGGCAGTTTGGATCACCAACTCCTCGCTCTTAGGAGATTCGGCCGGCTGCCGCCGCGAAAAGAGCATCAGCGAACGCTTAACGGGGCGGCGAGGCGTAGTTCGCACATCGAGCCACTGCTCTAACCAAAGGTGCGCGGTGGCCAACCTCCGGAAGCGTTGCGCCTCCTCGACGGGAAGGACCACCGCAAAGCGTCCTTCGGGGGCAAGGAGTCGATCCACCGCCCCCAACAACTCCTCAAACGAGAGCGAAGCGGTATGACGAGCAAGGGTACGCCCCCGGTCGGGCGAAGTGAGCGAATTTTCGAAAAAGGGGGGATTGCTGACAATGAGGTCGAAGGGTTCGGACGACAAAAACTCCTGCGCAGCGGCCTCCACGACCTCCACCCGATCGCCCCACAAAGAGCGATCGGCATTTTCGCGCGCCTCCCTGACACAAGACGGATCGATATCGAGGGCCGTAATGCGGGCATCGGCCTGGCGCTGCGCCAACATCAAGGCGATGACTCCGGTTCCAGTGCCCAGGTCGAGCAGGCGACGATCCTCCTTGCGCAAAGGGACCCAAGCCCCCAGCAGCACCCCATCCGTCCCGACCTTCATCGGCGAGTGCTCCTGCTCGATCGTAAACTCCTTAAAGCGAAAACTTCCCATCGTCTACTCCACGATTCCTCCATCACGCATCACGATTCGGCGATCGGCCATCGCAGCCAACTGCTCGTCATGCGTAACAATCACAATGGTCTGCCCGAGCCTCTCGCGCAACTCAAAAAAGAGGCGATGAATCTCCTCGCGGTTCCGAGAATCGAGATTTCCGGAGGGCTCATCGGCCAACAAGACAGCCGGAGAGTTGATCAGGGCGCGGGCAATGGCTACGCGCTGTTGCTCGCCACCCGACAACTGGCTCGGCTTGTGCTCTCCGCGCTCGGCAAGCCCCACCAGGCGCAAAAGCTCCGTGGCACGCTGCTCGGCCTCGCGCTGCGGCATCCCTCCGATCAGGGCAGGAATGGTCACATTCTCAAAGGCCGTAAACTCGGGAAGCAGGTGGTGAAACTGGAAGACAAAGCCGATCTTTTGGTTACGAAAACGCGACAGCGTACGGTCGTTCATCTCCTCGACGCGCTCACCGTCAATCAGCAGTTCTCCCCCGTCGGCCTTGGAGAGGGTTCCCAAAATCTGCAGAAGGGTGGTTTTACCTGCACCGCTGGCCCCCACAATCGAGATCACCTCGCCACGCTTCACCTCCAGCGAAACCCCTTTGAGCACCTCCAACGCTCCAAATCGTTTTCGAATATCGACCGCCTTGATCATACCCCTAAATTTATTGCTTGTTGCTATATTTTTCAAAGATTTGCACCACATCGCGTGCCGCGCGCACATCATGCACGCGCAAGAGTTTGGCCCCTTGGCGAAGCGACTCCCAATGCAGGGCCGTGGTGCCATGCAGTGCCTCCTCGGGCCCTACGCCCAGCGTCTTATAGATCATGGATTTACGCGACAAGGCCGACAAGACCGGATAACCCAACTCCACCAAGCGGTGCAGCCCCGCCAAGAGTTGAAAGTTCTGCTCCGTGGTCTTCGCAAAACCAAAGCCCGGGTCGAGGATCAGTTGATCGACACCCGCCCCCTTGAGGTAGTCGATTCGGCCGCGAAACCATTCGACCACCTCGTCCACCACATCCCCATAATGGGTCATCTGCTGCATGGTCTGCGGTGTACCGCGCATGTGCATAGCAATATAGGGCAACGCATAGCGAGCCGCCACCTCCACCAGGCGGGGATCAAGTACCCCTCCCGAGATATCATTTACGATCACGGCACCAAAGGCTTCGACCGTGCGCTCCACCACCTCCGAGCGAAACGAATCGACCGAAACGGGGATCTCGGGATTTAGGCGACGAATGGTGGTCAAGGCTCGGCTCACACGCCGAAACTCCTCCTCGGGCGAGATATCCTCCGCCCCGGGGCGCGAAGAGTAGCCCCCCACATCAATCCAATCGGCTCCTTCGGCCACCATTTCCACGACACGATGCTCGATCTCCTCGGTCGAAAACGAGCGGCTTCCGGCATAGAACGAATCGGACGTGACATTCAAAATGGCCATCACGCACGGACGCGAAAAATCGAGATTAAGCTTTTGAGGCTGCATGCAGAAGACGTTTATGAAGCGATTCGGCCTCCTCACGGAGCTCCTCCAGGCGAATGTTTACCAACGAATAGTCGGCCCGTAGAGCGAGTTCATCGTCGCTCATCTGGGCCTCGATACGGCGCGTTACGGCCTCCTTGTCGGCCCCATCGCGTTGCGAAGCTCGCTCCACACGAAGCAACACGGGTGCCAAGACAGCCACCGTACAATCCACATAAGTCTCAAGGTTTGCCGAGAAGAGAATAGCACTCTCCAAAACCACATAGGGCGAGATCTGCCCCTCGGCCCAACGCTCGAAATCGGCCATCACAGCGGGATGAACCAGGCGGTTCAGGGCGGCCAACCGCTCCGGATCGCGAAAGACACGCTCCGAAAGCCAAGCGCGATTCAGCACCCCATCGCAATAGACCTCCTCTCCAAACTCGGCCACCAAAGCCTCACGCAACGCCTGGTCGGCGTGCATCAACTCCTTGGCCCGATCATCGGAGTAGTAGACCGCCACGCCGAACTCCTCCAGAAGGCGACATAGGGTCGATTTTCCACTTCCGATTCCACCGGTTATACCGACCTTAATCATTCTCTTTCGGGGTTGGAATTTCGGGGATTGAACCGATCGAAACGATCTTCACATCGCTAAAGCGCACAGCAATGGCCTGCTGCAACGAAAGCGGGTCGATGACGAGCATTCCCTCGTGGCCCTCCTCGCGCGAACGCTTGTACTTCAACTCCGAAAGCGGAATACGCAACGTCTTACCGAAGTTGGTGTGATAGCCCACCAAGTTGGTACCCACCCCCTCGAAGATACAGGTTACCTTATACTTTTCGCCATCGGTATTGATCTTGACGGTGTAGTCGGTCGTGTAGGTATAACTCAGCTTCGAGATATACCAAAGGATAAAGGCCGCCACCAACATAATCAGAAATACGGGCGACACATAACGCTTGATCCAGGCAATGATACTCTCCATAATCGTTGTTTTCTACATGGTCTCACAAAGGTAGAAAAAAAATTAGAATTTAGGAATTATTTTCACAAGCAATCGGCAAGGAGCCGAGAAGAAGGAGAGCAGATTTTGTTCATCGCAATAAGAAACCCGGACGGGTAGTACTCAACGTACGTCCCGTTCGGGTTTTGTTTGGGATGGGCAAAATATGCCCTACAAAGTCGGTATTTAATTTTTGCATTTTAGAGGAGCAGATTTTGTGCCGACATGAAAATTCCCCGGAAGGGTTGTACTTGGCGTACTACCCTTTCGGGGAATTGATTGAGGTGCAAAATATGCCCTATAAAATCAAAAATTACTTGTTCGATTTCTTACTCATCATCGTGTATGCAATCGGCGTAGCGATGAATACCGACGAGTAGGTACCGATGATCACACCAACGAGCAACGCGAATACGAAACCACGGATCGTCTCGCCACCGAAGATAAAGATGGCCAAGAGGGTTACGAGGGTCGTACCCGAGGTGTTGATCGTACGCGACAGGGTCGAGCAGATAGCGTTGTTGATGTTCTCGCGCATATCACGCTTGGGGTACAGGGTGATGTACTCGCGGATACGGTCGAAGATCACCACGGTATCGTTGATCGAGTAACCGATCAGGGTCAGGATGGCAGCAATGAAGGCCTGGTTCACCTCGAGGGCGAAGGGCATCACGGCGTAGAGCATCGAGAAGAGACCGATCACGATCAGGGCGTTGTGTGCCAAAGCGGCGGTAGCACCCACGGCCCACTGCCACTTCTTGAATCGGGCGGCGATGTAGAGACCGATGGCCACGAGCGAGAAGAGCACGGCATAGATGGCGTTCCAAGTCATATCCTTGGCAATCGAGGGACCGATCTTCTCAGCCGAAATGATACCATTGAGGTCATCCTGCGTAAAGCGGAACGAGTCGAACGAAATATCGTAGCTGTAGAGGGGCTTCAGGGCGTTGTAGATGATCTCATCCACCTCGGCCGTGGTCTCCTCCGACGTATCGTCGAACTTGTACTGGGTTACGATACGCATCTGGTTGGCATCGCCATACTGCTTCACCTCGCAGCTCACAGCGGCGGCATCACCATCCACAAAGGCGCCATCCAAAGCGGCACGCACCTCCTCGGCCGAAACAGCCTTGTCGAAGCGGATCGTGTAGGCACGACCACCCGTGAAGTCGGTACCGAGATTCAGACCCAGCACGAAGAACGAGATCACCGAGAGAACGAGTACCGTACCCGAAGCGATGAACGAGTACTTGCACTTGCCTACGAAGTCGAACTTTACATTAGCCAGGAAGTTCTCCGAGAACTTGCGCGAGAACGAGATCTTACCCCACTTGGCAACAACCCACTCCAGAAGCAGACGCGTGATGAAGATCGAGCAGAAGAGCGAGGTCAGGATACCGATAACGAGCGTCGTGGCGAAGCCCTGTACGGGACCCGTACCGAAGACGAAGAGCACGATACCGGTGATGATGGTGGTCAAGTTACCGTCGATAATGGCCGAGTAGGCGTTCGAGAAACCATCCTTGATGGCCAGGCTCAAGCCCTTACCGCCACGCAACTCCTCCTTGATACGCTCGTAGATAATTACGTTGGCATCCACGGCCATACCCATCGTCAATACGATACCGGCGATACCGGGCAGGGTCAGTACGGCACCGAACGACACAAGTACACCCATCAAGAGGAATACGTTGCACAGCAGGGCGATATCGGCCATCCAACCGGCCGTGCGGTAGAAGAGACCCATGTAGAGGAGTACGAGGGCGAAGGCGAGCACGAACGAGAGCAGACCGGCATCGATCGACTCCTGACCGAGCGAGGGACCTACCACCGTATCCTGGATGATACGAGCGGGGGCGGGTACCTTACCCGACTTCAGTACGTTGGCCAAGTCCTTGGCCTCCTGGATCGAGAAACCACCGGTGATCTCCGAGTTACCACCCTCGATCTTGGTGCGCACGGCGGGAGCCGAGTATACATAGCCGTCCAGCACG
>CAJGDL010000051.1 GCA_904502075.1 uncultured Alistipes sp. | reverse complement strand
CGTACTCCAACTCGCCCTCGAAGCCACCGTCCATCGTGTAGGCGAAGTCGGCCCCGAATTTTTCGACATTGAAATAGTCCACGCCGCGACCAATCTCCTCATCGGGCGTGAAGCCGATGCGGATCTTGCCGTGCTTGTGCTCGGGGTGGCTCATCAGGTACTCGGCGGCCGACATGATCTCGGCCACACCGGCCTTATCGTCGGCTCCCAACAGGGTGGTGCCGTCGGTGTGAATGAGCGTGTGACCCTTGAAGAACGAGAGTTCGGGGAAGTCCGAAACCTTCATCGTGAGTTGGCCGTTGAGAATCAGATCGCCTCCGTCGTAATCCTCCACGATACGGGGTTTTACATCCTTGCCGCTCATGTCGGGAGCCGTGTCGACGTGGGCGATGAAGCCAATCACGGGGGCATTTTCATACCCCTCGGAGGCGGGAATTGTACCCATCACATAGCCATACTCGTCCATCGTGACCTCGGTCAGTCCCAAACTCTCCATCTCCTCCTTCAGGTAGTTGAGAAGCACCTTTTGCTTCTCGGTTGAGGGGTAGGTTTCGCTGTTCTCGTCCGACTGCGTGTCGAACGAAACATATTTCAGGAATCTATCGATTAGTTGCATATTCTTAAATTTTGAATTTTTAATTTTCAACTCTGAATTCTGAATTTTGAATTCTGAATTTTGAATTTAAAAAAGTTACTCCTCCTTTTTGGCCTTCATGGTGTGGCAGATGAAGTAGCCGATCAGGCAGAGGTAGGCCGCTACACCGCACCACTCGGCGGCATTCGACGAAGCCCACTCAGCCAGGCGCCAATCCACGCCGGCAAACTTCAGCACGGCGCTAACCACGCCCATCAGGGCACCGCCGGCGATGAATCCCGAGGCGATCAGCGTACCGCGATCCGTGCGGGCCTTGTTGAGCTCCTGATCCTTCGAGCGACCCGATACGAACCACGAAACCAAACCACCCACAACCAGCGGGGCGTTCAGGTGCATCGGGATAAACATACCCAGGGCGAAAGCCAAGGCAGGGATACCGATGGCCGTTAGGACGAGGGCCAGGGCGGCGCCGATGAAGTAGAGGGCCCAGGGGGTCTGTCCGCCCGTCATCAGGGGCTGGATCACGGCCGCCATGGCATTGGCTTGCGGAGCCACCAGGGCCTCGGGGTTGTTGGCCGTGTCAAAGCCATAGGCGGCATTGAGTACCAGGATCACGCCTGCTACCGTGGCGGCCGAGATGGCTGTGCCGAGGAACTTCCAACCCTCCTGCTTGCGGGGCGAGGTGCCGAGCCAGTAACCGATCTTGAGGTCGGTGATGAAGCCTCCGGCCATCGAGAGGGCGGTGCAGACCACGCCACCGATGATCAGGGCGGCCGTCATGCCACTCTTGCCCGTCAGACCCACGCTTACCAAGACCAGCGACGAGAGAATCAGCGTCATAAGCGTCATGCCCGATACGGGGTTCGAGCCCACGATGGCGATGGCGTTAGCCGCTACGGTCGTAAAGAGGAAGGCGATCACAAAGACGATCAGAATGGCCACGATCGACTGTCCCCAGTTGTTAAGCACACCAAATTGGAAGAAGATGAAGGTGGTGATCAGGGCGGCGCAGAGCACCGAGAGGATCAACTTCATCGAGAGATCACGCTGCGTGCGTACCTCCGTGGCGCTCTCCGTCTTCTTGCCTCCGAGCTCCGATACGGCCAATCCGAGGGCCGACTTGATGATGCCGGCCTGGCGCACGATACCGATCAGACCGGCCATGGCGATGCCGCCGATACCGATCGGACGACCAATGTACTGGTAGAGATTCTCGGGGGTGAGGATCTGCGAGGGGTTCTCGAGGATGTGGTTGGCCGTAACGCCCAACGAGGCGACGAGCGTCGAGGGGTCGATCGACTCGGCCAGCGAGCCTACGAGCGGTACGATGAAGAACCAAACGAGGCACGAACCAGCGGTGATGATGACGGCATACTTCAGTCCGATGATGTAACCCAGACCCAATACGGCGGCCGAGGTGTTCAGACCAAAGACTACCTTGTGTTTCTCGGCCAAGGCTACGCCCCACTGCGAGATGCGCGTGGAGATAGAATCGGTCCAGAAACCGAAGGTGCCCACCACGAAGTCGTAGAGACCTCCCACAAGACCGGCCACGGCCAGCAGTTTGGCTTGGTTGCCACCCTTCTCACCCGATACGAGTACCTCGGTAGTGGCCGTAGCCTCCGGGAAGGGGTACTTGCCGTGCATCTCCTTGACGAAATACTTACGGAAGGGGATCATCAGGACGATACCCAACACACCGCCCAGGAGCGACGAGAGGAAGACCTGATAGAATTGAGCCTCGAGCCCCAGGATGTAGAGAGCCGGCAGGGTGAAGATGGCTCCGGCCACGATCACGCCCGACGAGGCTCCGATCGACTGAATGATCACATTTTGGCCCAGCATGTTCTTCTTGCCCAGGATCGAACCCACGCCGACGGCGATGATGGCAATCGGAATGGCGGCCTCGAAGACCTGACCCACCTTCAAGCCGAGGAAGGCGGCGGCGGCCGAGAAGATCACGGCCATCAGGATGCCCATACCCACCGAGTAGGGGGTTACCTCCACCGGTGCGGGGGTGTCGGGCATCATGGGTTTGTACTCTTCACCGGCTTTGAGCTCGCGATAGGCGTTTTCCGGCAGGGAGTTTTGCGTTTTTTGGTTTTCCATGTCCTTTGTTTTTATTGTTAGTATTGTTTGTTTTCGAAGCAGGGGCTTTCTAACTTACAAAACTAATAAAAAAAACGCGAATACGCAAATTTATACCCGACAAGCCCACCGGACCAATCTCCGGTGGGCTTTATATCAGGGTTCCATGCAGGCCTATTATCTTTTGAGGTGGGGCTTGCGGGAGGGGTTCCAATCCGAGTGGTCGGCCTCGTGGCTGGGGGTCTCTCTCTTTTTGGAGAAGGGGTGCTTCTCGAGCGAAAACATCGGGAGCAGGAAGACCCAGGTAACGAAACAGAAGGGGGCGGTGAGCGAGGGTAGACCCAATGGGGCGAGCAGCGAGTTGGTGGCCGCCTGAGCAAAGAGGGTGATCACAATGCCGACAACGGCCCATAGCGCCGAGCGCCACGAGGGGTGGTAGAAGATCGACCCCAAGGCAATACCCGTCAAGACGGGGCTGAAGCCGTAGAGTCCTTCGCTGATCCCCATGCCCGGGGCATCGAAAAGCAGGGCCACTGCGAGCGAGAGGGCCGAAGCGAAGGCGGCCCAGAAGGCCGACCAGCCGTTTGCGGCAATCAAACCCGCCAAAAAGAAGAGTCCCGTGATCCAGGAGTCGATCAGAAAGACTTGGCCGATGCCGCGCAACCAATAGAGGAGCAGGTGGAGCGGTCCGGTGGCGATGTGGGCCGTTGCGGCGTGGGGGAACATCGGGGAAGAAAGCCCCTCGATCGGAAGCCCGTTCAGTCCGCGTGCGGCAAGCAAGAGCATCCAGGTGGTCAGGACAAAGGGCATGGTCATTGAGTTTACTTTCCATTTGGCCATGATGCGGTTCAACCCTTCGCGCAGCCAGACCGTGTGGGCGGCCCCCACGATGAGGATGCACCAGGTCAGCGGAGTACTCCTCAGAAAGGTCATGATTGCGCAGCCGACCAAAACACCGTTGAAGCCCCACAAGCCCTGCTCTCCCTCTTCGGCTTTGAGCCCCAAGATACGCCCCGTGAGGTAGGAGACGATGAGTCCTACCAAGCCGCCCCAGGCCACCGAGATCCGCCCCTCGGCCCAGGCTCCCCAAAAGATACCGATCAAAAAGAGCAGACTGCACCAGAGGTTTTGTTGAAACATCACCTGGCCGGTGCCACAGATCATTCCCCGCAGGGAATTTTCAGTTGAAAGATTGTTTTCCATAGAGATACGTCTTTTAGTTTTACGTTTTGTGTTGATGGCGACTTGGTGGCTATCGCCAGGGAAACTCCTCGGGCATCGGAACCCCCTTTATCACCTCGCGCGTGGCCGAGCAGAGGGTGCGCAGTAGCCTCTTGGCTTCGTCGCTCTGCCGGCTTAGGATGCGGCAGACGAGCCCCGCATCGGAGGGTAGGCGGAGGATCCCGAGAGCCCACTCCGACCGAAAGCCAATCAGCTCCCGTACCCGTTTTAGGATTGCCTCGCGTTGTGGGGGAGGCGTCAGGATCAGGGCCGTGGCAAAGAGTTCATACCGACCCATCACCCCCAATCCCGTGGGGGTGTGCCGCGCGGGTTCGAGCAGAATTTTCTCGCAAAACAACTCCTCTCCGGAGGGTCGCTGTGCCCGCAGGTTGAGCGAGAGTAGGTCGTATTGAAATCGCTCTTCGAGGTGGTGGTGTCGCCCCGAGAGGTAACACTCCCCATAGAAGAGGGTGGCCGAGGGGGCAATCGTAAGTTCCGTCTGGCTCCAAAGCCGGGCTCCGCGGGCCGGGATCACCGGTTCGGGCAGGTACTCCATGTAGGCTCCGTCGTCGAGCCTGAAATGCTGCTCCGAGGAGGCAAAGTTGTAGTGCATGGTCGCAACCTTGGTGGCGGCTCCCGTCGAGAGGTGTACCTCGCTTTGGGCTCCGGCATGCACCTCGCAACGGTAGCGGTCGCCATCCACTTGCGGGCCGCCGGCCGAGAGCATATAGACACAGGCCATCGAGGGGAGGCGTTCGTCGAAGTAGAGGGCCTGTTGTACGATCATCGGGGCGCGGCGTTCCCAATGGCGCAACAAAGTCTTTCCTTCGTTGTTGCATTCGAAACCGAGGTATAAGTAGCCTTGTTTTCCGGCCCCTCCGGCGGCCATGGCGGGAGGGTCGCCCAAGTAGGGGCGCAGTTCGCGGATCTTTTGAAAATCGGTTTTCACGCTTCGGGGGGTGTTTCAAGGTCGAAGAGCGCCATGCGACGAATCAGCCTGAGGAGCTCTTCGATCCCCTCGCCCGTCATGCAATTTGTAAAGAGAAAAGGTTTTCCGGGGCGCATCTTCTCCGAATCGCGTTTCATCACCTCGAGCGAGGCCCCTACATAGGGGGCCAGGTCGAATTTGTTGATTACCAAGATGTCCGATTGCGAGATTCCGGGCCCATCTTTGCGGGGGATCTTGTCGCCGGCCGCCACGTCGATCACATAGATGAAGAAATCCACCAAGGCGGGGCTGAAGGTGAGCGTGAGGTTGTCGCCTCCCGATTCGATCAGCACCACATCCGTCTCCGGAAAGCGGCTCTCCATCTCCTCGACGGCGGCCAGGTTCATCGACGGATCTTCCCGCACGGCCGTATGGGGACAGGCTCCGGTCTCCACCCCGAGGATGCGATCCTCGTGGAGCACCCCTTTCAGCGTGCGGCGGACATGTTGGGCGTCCTCCGTGGTGACAATATCGTTGGTGATGACCAGCACTTGAAGTCCCTGCTCAAGCAGCCGGGGAACAAGGGCCTCGATCAGGGCGGTCTTACCCGATCCTACGGGGCCGCCGATTCCAATTCTGCAACTCATTTCGATTCTTCGGTATTTTCGTTTTGTTCCGTTTATTTTCTCTTCCGATTTTTTTCGGTTGCGGAGGAGGTTTTTTTGGGGGAAAGGAGGAGCGGAGTGCGCACCTCCGGCGCTAATTCATAAACATGCGTTGCGGGCCCGCTTCGTGCATCGAGGCCAGGATCTCGCGTTCGGGGCCGAAGAGGTGCATCTCCTCGATTTCGAGTGGGGAGAGCTCCTCATAAAGCCTTGCGACCTCTTCACCCAAGGCGTAGAGCAGGCGTTGGGTGGCGAAGTGGTCTATGCGCATCAGGCGCAGGGCCGCCCCCGTGATTTGGGTCGCCGCGCCGTAGAGTAGCGAGGCAAAGAGCCGCTCTTCGCTTTCTCCGGTGAGGGCGAAGAGCAGCCCCTGCATCGGGGCATGGTGTCCCTCGATCTCGCCCCGTGCTACCGCCTCACCCCATTGGATGACCTCCTTTTGGGGGAGGATGTGTCGTGCCAGCTGGCCAAGTTTGTGGCCCATACGCAGGCTCATGCGACGGTTTTCATCTCCCGTCTTGAAGAGGCCGATCCGCCGGTCGGCGGCCAGGAAGGCCCTCCAATCCCGACGAAGTATGGCGCGGTGGGCTGCAAGGGCGGCCACGCCGTCGCAGGTTGCGACCTGACGGGCCGTCGCGAGCAGATAGGCTCCGAGCGACTCTTCGTCGTGAATCATGCCACAGACCGTGGCCGTCTCCACCCCGCACGAGAAGCTGAAGCCTCCCACAGGCAGGGCCGAGTCGGTGAACTCCATCAGCCGAAAAAGTTCACAGACCGAGCGGTTACTCTTTTTGGTGGGGATCATGTGCCTCCTCTTTAGGGTGTTCGTGCTTGTGTTCGTGGGAGGTGGCTCCGGCAAACAGTCGGCGAATCTCGTGGGGCGAGAGGTAGGGGATCACCTCGTTGCCCGCTTCGAAGTGGAACGAGATCCCCTCGAAACGGTGGCTTTCGAGGACGCTCTGCATCACCTTGCGATCCACGGCCAGGGGGACATAGACCCGCGTGTGGTGAATCACGGCCGGCCAGTGTTGGTTGCCGATGGCGTGGCCCAACTCGAAGAGACGTTCCCGATGCTCCTCGGGTGATCCGCCCTTCGGCTCCTCGAGGTCGATCACCAGCACCTCGCCAAGGCGTAGGTGTACGACCAACGCCTCTCCGGTCGAGGGATTGTAGCGCAGGATGTCGCCATCGTGGAGTCGTTGCGGCCGGTTTAGGGCAATGGCCACCTCCTCGCCCCGCGAACTGCGGCCGATGAGGCGGCTCTTCTGAGCCGTCCATCGGTCGAGTTCCAGGGTGTCGATCGTGCCGCGGGAGAGCCTTTCGTGCCACTCGCGGTCGGCTCGATTCCCCAAAATCCGGGTAATGATCTCGCCGCCCATCAGCTGAACCAATAGAGTTGTCCCAGGGCCACCTTTTCAGTCGGCTTGAGCGATACCACCTCTCCGTTGATGCGCACCTCGAAGGTTTGGCTGTCTACCTCGATCTTGGGGGTCGAGCCATTCATCCACATGTGCTCTTTGGTGAGCTGTCGGGTGTGGTGAACGGGTTTCACGCAACGCTCGAGGCCCAAACGCTCTTTGATGCCGAGCTCGGCGGCGGCTCGCGACACGAAGGAGATGCAGCTGCGCTTGAGGGCCGATCCGTAGGCTCCGAACATCGGACGGTAGCACATCGGCTGCGGGGTGGGCAACGAGGCGTTCGGATCGCCCATGTTGGCCCAGCTGATCATGCCGCCCTTGATCACCATCTTGGGCTTGGCTCCGAACATGGCGGGATCCCAAAGCACCAGGTCGGCCACCTTGCCCTTTTCGATCGAGCCCACATAGTCCGAAATGCCAAAGCAGATGGCCGGATTGAGGGTGATCTTTGCCAGGTAGCGTTTGACGCGGAAGTTGTCGTTTTCGGGGCTGTCCTCCTTCAACCTTCCGCAAGCCTGCTTCATGTAGGAGGCCATCTGGAAGGTGCGCATGAAGCTCTCGCCCACGCGCCCCATGGCCTGGGAGTCGGACGAAACCATGGATAATACCCCCAGGTCGTGGAGCATATTTTCGGCGGCCTGTGTCTCGGTGCGTACACGGCTCTCGGCAAACGAAACATCGGAGGGGATCTTCGGATTGAGGTTGTGGCACACCATGATCATGTCGAAGAGCTCGGCCTGCGAGTTGATGCCGAAGGGAAGGGTGGGGTTGGTCGACGAGGGGAGGACGTTGTGCATCGAGGCCACCTTCAGCAGGTCGGGGGCATGGCCTCCGCCTGCACCCTCGGTGTGGTAGGTGTGGATCGTGCGCCCCTCGAAGGCGGCAATCGTATCCTCGACATAACCCCCTTCGTTCAGGGTGTCGGTGTGGATGGCTACCTGTACATCGTAGCGGTCGGCCACCTTCAGGGCGGTGCGAATTGCCTGGGGGGTAGAGCCCCAATCCTCGTGGATCTTCAGGCCACAGCAGCCCGCTTCGAGCTGTTCGGCCACCGATTGTTTGCCCGAGCAGTTGCCCTTGCCCAAAAGACCGATGTTGACCGGCCAGGATTCGGCCGCCTCCAACATGCGCTCCACGTTCCAGACTCCCGAGGTGATTGTCGTGCCGTTGGTGCCGTCCGTGGGGCCCACGCCACCCCCGATCAGGGTGGTGATTCCGTTCGAGAGGGCCGCCTCGGCCTGCTGCGGGGCGATCATGTGGACATGGCCGTCAATACCGCCTGCCGTCAGAATCAGATGCTCGCCCGAGATGGCATCGGTCGAGGCTCCTGTAACCAATTCGGGCGATACTCCGGGCATCGTGTCGGGGTTTCCCGATTTGCCGATTCCGGCAATTTTACCATCTTTGATTCCTACATCCGCCTTGACGATGCCCAGTACGGGGTCGATGATCGTTACGTTGGTGATGACCAGATCGAGCGACCCCTCTTTCGATGAGGTGCCGTTGGCCAGCCCCATGCCATCGCGCAAGGTTTTGCCTCCGCCATAGACCACCTCGTCGCCGTAAACGCGCAGATCCTTTTCGATCTCTACATAGAGATCCGTATCCCCGAGGCGGATTTTATCGCCTACCGTCGGACCGAAGAGGTCGCAGTAGGCCTGTCGTGAAATTGTAGCCATTGTCTATTCTTCTTTTGTTTTGCTCGTTGTGGTTGAATCTTTCTTTTCGTCGTGGCCGCAGCCCTGCGGCTCGGTGTGGCAGAAGCCCAGTTTTTTCATGCGGTGGATGGCCCGATGTTTCGTCGGATCGTAGATCGGCGCATCCTCTCCTCCGGTGTAGCCTTGTACCAACCCGTTGAAGCCGATGATGCGCTGTTTCCCACCGAAGGGGACCGCCTCGACCTGCTTTTCATCTCCGGGCTCGAAGCGAATGGCGGTGGTGGCAGGGATGTTCAGATGGCACCCGAAGGCCGCTTTGCGGTCGAATTCCAAGTAACGATTGGCCTCGAAGAGGTGGAAGTGGGAGCCTATCTGAATCGGGCGATCCCCTCGGTTTTTCACGCGGAGCGTGATTACGGGGCGTCCCTCGTTGTAGTGGATCGGCTCCTCGGCAAAGAGAAGGCCTCCGACCGGAACGGCCTTCCGGGGGGCGAACCCTGCTTCGCAGGGGTAGAGAGAGCTGTTTTTCATGGTTATTTGATTGGTTGGTGAATACTTACGAGTCTCGATCCGTCGGTAAATACCGCCTCGATCTGCAAGAGTCCGATCATGTCGGCAACCCCCTCCATCACATCTTCGCGACGGAGCACCTGGGCGGCCTCCTTCATGACCTGCTCTACGTTCTTGCCTTCGCGGGCACCCTCCAGGGCACTTGCCGTGATGTAGGCCACGGCTTCGGGGTAGTTGAGCTTCAACCCCTTGGCCTTGCGTCGCTCAGCTACCTGGCCCAGCGACAGAAGCATCAGCTTTTCAATCTCTTTCGGTGTTAAATGCATAGTTTTTAGGAATTAGAAATTAGGTATTAGGAATCAAGAGTTATAAAATTTTGAATTCTCTTTATTTTATGACGGCTCGCCCGAGCATCACCATCGTAAGACCCAGGGCAAAGCTCATCACAAGGTAGACCACGAAGAGTACCTGGTGGCGTTCGGCAAGCAACAGATAGAGGTCGTCGGCAAAGGAGGAGAAGGTGGTAAGACCTCCGCAGAGGCCCGTGATCAGCAGGGCCGAGGTGGCCGGAGAGAGCAGGTGGTGCCTTTCGGAGAGGCCGTAGAGCACTCCGATCAGGAGCGACCCCACCACATTTACGGCAAAGGTGCCCCACGGAAAGGCGGAGTTTGGGGCGATGTGGTGCATGTAGCGTCCCACCAAAAAACGGAGACAGGTTCCCAAAAAGCCACCGGCTCCGGCAATCAACATCAGACGTATCATAGGCATATTTTGTTTTTGCGATTCTTTGCCCTTGGCAGGCAAGGATTGTGCCAACATGGCCCGATTGCCGCCTCTTGGGTTAATTTAGAATCTCTCCCGTGGTCGAACCGTAAAAATAATTTTGAATCAAATAATTCCTCATTCCTAATTATTTTGTATCTTTGCGGGTTGTAACCGAACGAACAAAATAAAGACAACAAAAATTAACGATATATGACACAGGAAGAACTCTTTAAGAAGTTGGTCGCTCACTGCAAGGAGTATGGATTCGTATTCCCCTCGAGCGAGATTTACGATGGCCTGGGTGCCGTTTACGATTACGGACAGAATGGTGTGGAGCTCAAGAACAACATCAAACGCTATTGGTGGGATTCGATGGTGAAGCTCCACGAGAATATCGTGGGTATTGATGCCGCGATCTTCATGCACCCCAAGACTTGGGAGGCTTCGGGCCATGTGGGTGCCTTCAACGATCCCCTGATCGACAACCGCGACTCGAAGAAGCGTTACCGCGCCGATGTGCTCGTGGAGGATTGGATGGCCAAGCAGGACGAGAAGATGCAGAAGGAGGTTGACAAGGCCCGCAAGCGTTTTGGCGAGGCCTTCAACGAGGAGCAGTTCCGTTCGACTTCGCCCCGCGTGCTGGAGATTGCCCAGAAGAAGCAGGTTGTATTGGATCGTTTCACGAAGGCGCTGAACGAGAATGACCTGGAGGAGCTCAAGCAGATCATCCTCGACTGCGAGATCGTCTGCCCCATCTCGGGTACGCGCAACTGGACCGATGTGCGCCAGTTCAACCTCATGTTCTCGACCCAGATGGGTTCGACGGCCGAGGGTGCCAACACCATCTACCTGCGCCCCGAGACGGCACAGGGTATCTTCGTCAACTTCCTCAATGTGCAGAAGACGGGCCGCATGAAGCTCCCCTTCGGTATTGCCCAGATCGGTAAGGCCTTCCGCAACGAGATCGTGGCCCGTCAGTTCATCTTCCGCATGCGCGAGTTCGAGCAGATGGAGATGCAGTTCTTCGTGCAACCCGGTACGGAGATGGAGTGGTGGTCGAAGTGGAAGGAGACCCGTATGGCTTGGCACCGTGCCCTGGGCTTCGGTGACGAGAACTATCGTTTCCACGACCATGAGAAGTTGGCCCACTATGCCAATGCCGCTACCGAT
>CAJGDL010000050.1 GCA_904502075.1 uncultured Alistipes sp. | reverse complement strand
CTATCGTGGCCGTGAAGGGCGGACAGACCCTGGGCGTAGGTGCCGGTCAGATGAATCGCATCGGTTCGGCCGAGATCGCCCTGAATCAGGCCAACGAAAAGGGGGTGAAGGAGGGTATTGTCCTCGCTTCGGACGGCTTCTTCCCCTTCGATGATTGCGTAACGCTTGCTGCCCAGCGCGGTGTGGCCGCCATTGTCCAGCCCGGAGGTTCGGTGCGCGACGAGGATTCGATCAAGAAGGCCGACGAGATGGGTATTTCGATGGTATTTACCGGCGAAAGACATTTCAAGCATTAAATTTCCATTTTGCGTGGAACCTTTGCACCTTGGCCATCCGGATCTTCCTGCGCAAAATGAAAATTTCATACCATCGCCCCATTTTGAATTTTGATTTTTGAATTTTGAATTGATGAAAATACTTGTTATAGGTTCGGGCGGCCGTGAGCACGCCATTGTGGATGCCTTGGCTCGTTCGCCCAAGGCCGAGAAGATCTATTGCGCTCCGGGCAATGCGGGAATCGCCCGCCAGGCCGAGTGTGTAAACTTGAAAGATACCGATGTAGAGGGGCTGTTGGCCTTTGCCAAAAAGGAGCAGATCGACCTTACGGTCGTAGGCCCCGAGGCAGCGCTGGCTGTGGGTGTGGTAGATCGCTTCCAAGCCGAGGGACTGACGATTTTCGGCCCGACGAAGGCCGCTACTCGCATCGAGTCCTCGAAGGAGTTTGCCAAGGAGTTGATGCAGAAGTACGAGATCCCGACGGCTGGATTCCGCTCCTTTACGCTCTACGAGGAGGCTTTGGCCTATGTGAAGAGCCGTCCGCTGCCCGCCGTGTTGAAGTACGACGGCCTGGCCGCCGGCAAGGGTGTGGTCATTGCCGAGACGATGGAGGAGGCCGATGCTGCCCTGAAGGATATGCTCCAGGACGACAAGTTTGGTAAGGGCAAGGTGGTGATCGAGGATTTCCTCACTGGCCCCGAGTTCTCGTTCCTCTGCTTCGTTTCGGGCGAGCAGGTCTATCCGATGGTGCTCTCGCAGGATCACAAGCGTGCTTATGACGGCGACAAGGGCCCCAACACGGGCGGTATGGGTGCCTATTCGCCCCTGCCCTTCATCTCCGAGGAGGAGCGTCAGTGGGCCCTGGAGCATGTGATGCGTCCCACGGCCAAGGCGATGGTTGAGGAGGGATGTCCCTTCACGGGCGTGCTCTATGGCGGTCTGATGAAGACCCCGCAGGGAATCAAGGTCATCGAGTTCAACGCCCGCTTCGGCGATCCCGAGACTGAGGTGGTGCTGCCCCGTCTGAAGAGCGATATCGTGGAGGTCTTCGATGCGTTGGCCAAGGGCGAGGTGCCTGCTTGTGCCAAGGAGGGAGAGTTGGAGTGGCACGATTTTGCGACGCTCGGCATCGTCTTGGCTTCGAAGGGTTACCCCGAGGCCTATGAGAAGGGCTATGAGATCAAGGGCCTCGAACACCTTTCGAAGGTCTATCACATGGGAACGACGGCCAAGGAGGGCAAGATCCTCACGAACGGAGGCCGTGTCCTCTTCGTGGTGGGTTGTGGTGCGACGCTCAAGGAGGCGCAGCAGCATGCCCTCGCCGAGGTGGAGAAGGTGGAGTGTGAGAACCTCTTCCACCGCACCGATATCGGTCATTGGGCGCTTTAGAGCGACCTGAGCAAGCGAAAACGAAATTTGGTATAGGATTATTAGGATTAAAAAGATAGTAGAGTTATGATTATTTCAGGCAAAGAACTTTCGGCCAAGCTGAAGGCCGAGATGGCTGTCGAGGTGGCCGAACTGACGGCCCAAAACGGTCGTGCGCCCCACTTGGTGGTGATCCTGGTGGGCGAGGATCCGGGTAGCGTGAGCTATGTGACGGGCAAGGCCCAGGCCTGCACCGCCCTCGGCATGCGAAATACAACAATCCGTCGTCCCGAGACGGCCTCCGAGGAGGAGATCCTCTCGCTGATCCGCGAGTTGAACGACGATACGACGGTGGATGGCATTCTCGTGCAACTTCCCCTGCCCAAGCACATCTCGGAGGAGAAGGTGATCGCCACCATCCGCAAGGAGAAGGATGTCGATGGTTTCCATCCGCTCAACGTGGCAGCCCTCTGGCAGAAGGAGCGTTGCATCCTGCCCTGTACCCCGAAGGGAATCATCAAGTTGCTGAAGGCCGCAGGGGTGGAGATCGCCGGCAAGCGTGCCGTGGTGATCGGTCGAAGCAACATCGTAGGCCTCCCCGTGGCAAAACTCCTCTTGGATAACAACGCAACGGTAACCATTGCCCACAGCCGCACGCAGAACCTTAAGGAGGTATGCCTTGGAGCCGAGATCCTGGTGGTAGCCATTGGTCGCCCGAAGTTCGTAACGGCCGATATGGTTGCCCCTGGGGCTGTGGTGATCGACGTGGGTGTAAATCGTGATCCTGAGAGCGGCAAGTTGTGCGGTGATGTGGATTTCGCCACGATTGAGCCCATCGCTTCGCACATCACCCCCGTGCCGGGCGGTGTGGGCCCCATGACCATTACTTGCCTGATGGAGAATACGATTCAGTGCTACAAGAGGAATCTCGGCCTCTAACGGAGGTTGGGAGAAATTGGAGACCGTGGTATATGATAAAGGGGTGTGAACTTTTAAAATTCACACCCCTTTATCATATTTTTTTCTTCGGCCGATAAAACAAAAACAGACGACTAAAGAAGTCGTCTGTTCTGTATATTTGAGGTCTGAAGCGGATTCGAAGCAAGGGCGTAACGCCCGCCGCTCGCGAGGATTCCTTATAGCGGAGGGCGCAAGCCCGAGCCATGAGATTTCCTATCCTCGCAACCCCTTTTCTCCAGGTGAGCAGTGCGCTGCAGAACCAACCGCTAGGAGGCGGTTTTGTTTTGCCATCGCGTTCTGAGCTTGCTCAGGAACGCGGCAGACAAAACAAAAACAGACGACTTTTTAAGTCGTCTGTTCTGCATATTTGAGGTCTGAAGCGGATTCGAACCGCTGTACAAGGTTTTGCAGACCTTTGCCTAGCCACTCGGCCATCAGACCAAAATTTCCCATTTGGGTGTGCAAATATACAAACATTTCTGCAAAATGCAAAAAATATTCCGTTTTTTCTCTCTTTTTTCTATTGCTATTCGAGAAATGGCTCCAAAAAGTAGGCCCTCGAGTGACCGAGGGCGTACTTTTGGGGGATTCGACTTCGTGGCCGACAAGGGGTAGTTTATTCGGCCAACAGGGCATCGGCCAAGGCCTCCATGGAGGCGAGGTCGCTCTGCTTCATGCGCGAGCGGATGGTGATCATCGGCTCCACGATCTCGATCTCCTTCATCTCGGAGAGCATGCCCTTCATTACGCGGCCGGCCGTCGGGGCCCATGAGCCGTTCTCGATGATACCCACGCGACGTTTCTGGAAGGTCTTCAACTTGAGGTGGTGCAGGAAGTCGTGCATCGGGGGGAAGAGGTCGCCATCGTAGGAGGGGGCGGCTACCAGGAGCTTGCCCATGCGGAAGGCATCCTCTACTGCCTCGGCCATGTCATCGCGGCACAGGTCGGCAATGGATACCTTCGGTGCCCCCTTGGCTTGGAGGATTTCGGCCATCTTGCGAGCCACTACGGCCGTGCCACCGTGGATCGAGGCGTAGGCCACGAAGACCCCTTCGGTCTCCACCTCATACTTGCTCCAGGTGTCGTAGAGGCCGATGTAGTAGCCCAGGTTCTCCTTCAGGATGGGGCCGTGGAGCGGGCAGATGCACTTCACGTCGAGCGTCGCGAGTTTCTTGAGCAGGGCCTGCACCGGGGCGCCATACTTACCACAGATGTTGAAGTAGTAGCGGCGAGCCTCGCAAGCCCAATCCTCCTCGTGGGCGAGGGCGCCGAACTTACCGAAGCCGTCGGCCGCAAAGACGATCTTCTCGCTCTGCTCGTAGGTAACCATCACCTCGGGCCAGTGGACCATCGGGGCCATAAAGAATTGCAGGGTGTGGTGGCCGAGGGGCAGGGTGTCGCCCTCCTTAACAGCCATTGTGCGACCCTCGAGCGAGATCCCCTCGAAGAAGTGGGGCATCATGTCGAGCGCCTTGGCGGTGGCTACGACCTGCATGGCGGGGAACTTGGCCACAGCCTCGGCGATCAGCGAGGCGTGGTCGGGCTCCATGTGCTGCACCACCAGGTAGTCGGGGGTGCGACCTGCGAGTTCGCGCTCCAGGTTCTCCCACCAGGCTTGACCCTTGCGACCATCCACCGTATCCATGATGGCCACCTTCTCGTCCAGGATCAGGTAGGAGTTGTAGGAGATTCCGTTCGGAATGATGTATTGTCCTTCGAAGAGGTCCAAATCGGTATCGTCGACACCGATGTATTTGATTTTGTCTGTAATTTTGATCTCCATATTTGTTTTCTTTGGGGTTACTTAACGCACAAAGATACAAAAATGGTATGAAAAATCAAAATGTAGTCGCCTCCTGCGAGGGTGGAGTTTGCGATTTTACCCGAAAATTTTTATCTTTGGTGTCTGGAATTTGCCGATTCTTTTTGAGGGGGATTTCAACCAACCAAACATAGCGTGAGAAAGATGAGTGTAGAGAGAGTACACACCGAAGAGTGGGGCGAAGGGACGATCGAGGTCTTTCGCTTGAGCAACGGCTCGGGAGCCTGGGCCGAGGTATCGAACATGGGGGCGGGAATCGTGGCCGTGGCCGTTCCCGACCGTGCGGGGCGCGTGGATGATGTGGCCCTGGGATTCAAGGCCTACAGCGATTTTATGGTCGATACGGCCTGCTATGGGAAGACTCCGGGTCGCTATGCCAACCGCATTGCCAAGGGGGAGCTGACTCTCGGCGGAAAGAGTTACCAACTCGCCATCAATAACGGCCCCAACCACCTGCATGGAGGCCCAACGAATTATTCGCGTCGTTTGTGGCTCTCGGAGCCCGATGCAGAGGGGGTAACCTTCGTGATGTGCAGCCCCGATGGGGATGAGAATTACCCTGGCAACCTGGAGGCCCGCGTGCGTTATACCTTTACGGCCGAAAATGAGCTCCGCATCGAGCTTTCGGCCACGACTGATGCCCTGACGGTAGTCAACCTCACGAACCACGCCTATTGGAACCTCTCGGGTATTGGCGCGGGTACGGCCCTGAATCACGAACTGAAACTCCATGCCGCCAAGTGGCTTCCGACCGATCCGACGCTGATCCCCACGGGCGAGTTGCAGCCGGTGGCGGGCACCCCGATGGATTTCACCCAATCGAAACCCCTGGGCCGCGATCTGGGGGCCGACTTCCCCGCCTTGAAATTTGGAAAGGGCTACGACAACTGTTGGGTGGTGGATGGCTGGGAGCCCGGAAAGCGCTGCCGCGTGGCCGAACTCTTCGATCCCGCCTCAGGCCGTCTGATGACCGTGGAGAGCGACCAACCGGGCGTACAGGTCTATACGGGCAATTGGCTCGGCCATGGCGAGTTGACCAACAAGGCCGGTGGGCGTTATGCCGACTACGATGGCGTGGCGATCGAGTGCCAGGATTTCCCCGACTCACCCAACAAGCCCCACTTCCCCTCGACCGAGTTGCGCCCCGGAGAGGAGTATCACCGCACGATCCGCTTCCGTTTCTCTGTTCAATAGAGGGACGAGCGTGTGACCACCAGCCCCGATACGGCATCGAGTCGGCGTTGCTTTTTTGGCGGCCGGCTCGGTGCCTTTTTTTTGCGGGGTGAAGCCCCGATTTTAGGGCCCCTTGGCAATAGAATTTTCTCCATTCCGCCACTTTTTGCTCCAATTCGTTAAGTATATATACCTATATTTTAATGGAAATCGTGATTTTTGAATCATAATTAAAGGCTTTTTTGTACCTTTATGCGACTTTTTTAAACTAAAAGTAGAAAAAGAGGCTGTTTTTATGCGCCAAAAAGGCCAAAAACAGCGAAAATTTAACCCACACTTAAAAATTGTGCGGCAAGAATCGCACATTTGGTTTTATTATGAAAGAGCAGTTGGAGGCATTAAACTCCGTCATCCTGAATTTCGGAGAGGGCGGTATGATGATTGTGAACATCATCCTTGCGTTTGTGATGTTCGGTGTAGCCCTCGGTATCAAACCGGGGACGTTCAAAGATCTTCTGAAGAATCCCAAATCGGTAATCGTCGGTGTGCTGTTGCAGTGGATCGCATTACCGGCCGTCACCTTCTTGATCGCGCTGGCCCTGAGCCCGATGATCACCCCGATGATCGCGTTGGGTATGTTGCTTGTGGCTTCGTGCCCGGGAGGCAATATCTCGAACTTTATGTCGTCGCTCTCGCGAGGGAATGTGGAGCTCTCGATCTCGATGTCGGCTATCTCGACCGCCTTTGCTCCGCTGATCACCCCCTTCAATTTCTTCTTTTGGGGTACGCTCTACAGCCAGGTGGTTAGTTTGCGAAGCGATATTCCGACCTTGGTCATCCCCTTCTTCCCGATGCTGGAGCAGATCCTGCTCTTGTTGGGAGTACCCATCGTGCTGGGTCTGATCTTCGCCCGCTACTTCCCCAATGCGACCAAGAAGATTACCAAGCCGGCCCAGGTGTTCTCGATCCTGCTCTTCCTGGGTATGGTGATCGTTTCGTTCTCGCAGAATTTCCAACTCTTCCTCGACAATATCTTCTATGTCTTCTTTATTGTCTTGATTCACAATGCCGCGGCGTTGGGTTCCGGTTATTTGGGGGCCAAGTTGGCCAAGGTTTCGCAGGCCGATCGTCGCTCGCTGACCATCGAGATCGGTATCCAGAACTCGGGACTCGGCCTGGTGCTGCTCTTCAATCCGGCCATCTTCCCGCCCGAGATTTGGCACGGCCACTATGGCGGCATGCTCTTCATCACGGCCTGGTGGGGTATTTGGCACATCATCTCGGGCCTTACGGTCTCCTCCCTCTTCCGTCGAACCCCTCTTACCGAATAACGGGTTATGAGCAAGCGAAAAGAGAAGAAGATCCAGGATTACAACGGGCTTTATAGTTTCCTGCGATACTATGTGGACCTCTGCCTGAAGCTCTCGTACCGCAATGTGCGTTACGTCGGCTTGGAGCGAGTGCCGCAGGACGGAGCTGTAATCTACGCCCCCAACCACACCAACGCCCTGATGGATGCGATGGTGATCCTGGCCATGGATCGCAAGGCCAAGGTCTTTGTGGCGCGTGCCGATATCTTCAAAAATCCCACCCTGGCGAAGATTTTCCACTTCCTGAAGATCATGCCCATCATGCGTATGCGCGATGGAATCGACGAGGTGAAGAAGAACAACGAGACGATCTCGAAGGCGGTCGATGTGTTGCGTGATCGCGTCCCCTTCTGCATCTTTCCCGAGGGTACGCATCAGGCCAAATACTCCTCGCTGCCCCTCTCGAAGGGTATTTTCCGCATCGCCTTTCAGGCCCAGGAGTTGATGCCCGATATGCCCCTCTACATCGTCCCTGTGGGAATCCGTTATGGTAGCTTCTTCCGTTTCCGCTCCACGGTGCGTGTGCAGATCGGCGAGCCGATCCATGTCGGGAACTTCCTTGCCGAGCACTCGCTCTATGAGCCGCAGATTCAGATCAACCTGCTCCGCGATATGCTTGCCGAGCGCATGAAGCTCTCGATCTTCTACATCCCCGACGATGAGCACTATGCAGCCACCTACGAGATTTGCGCCGCGGTGGTCAAGCAGCGCGTTCGCTCGATGGAGAAGCTCCCGAAGAGTGCCCGTCGCCACCCGCTCGACATCCATTTCGAGGCCAACAACCTCACCGTATGGCAGCTTTCGCAGATGAAGGAGAGCGAGCCCGAGCGTGCCGCCAAGTTGCTTGAGTTGGGTCGCGAGGCGGCCAAGTTGCGCCATGCCGACCACATCAGCTTGGCCTCGGTCTCGATCAAATACCCCTTCTGGTCGCGTCTGCTGAAGCTCATCATCCTGATCGTGGCCCTGCCTTATTGTCTTTCGGTTTCGCTCTTTACGTTGCCGATCGAGGCGCTGTGCCGCTTGATCTTCCGTAAGATGAAGGATCACGCCTTCCGCAATTCGGTGCGTTATCTGCTTAACCTGATTTTGTGGCCCGTGTTGATGATCCTTTACTCGATTGTGGCCTATGTGCTCCTGCCGTGGCAGTGGGCACTTCCCGTGACGTTGGCCATGTTGCCGGCCCCGATCGTGGCCCATGAGACCTGGCGACTGATCCGATTGGTCATTTCCGATATCCGCCTTTTGATGAACAAGAAGTTGCGCAAGAAATATAAGAAGATTCGTGAAATTATATTTGAAAAATAAATCATTGGTGTTGAGTATGAGAAAGTTTTTTGTTTTATGCATCGCAATGCTCCTCGCGGTGTCGGCTCAGGCACGAAAGGTCGAGAAGAGTGATTCACTCGCGGGAAAGAATAAAAAGGAGATTGTCAAGACCGGTTATAACTTCGGCCCACTGCCTGCCTTGGCTTTCGATGCCGATAAGGGTATTCAGCTCGGTGCCGTGCTCAATATCTACGACTTCGGTGATGGCTCGACCTACCCGAATACGCGCCAGCAGTGGTACTTGGAGGCTTCGTTCTTTACCAAGGGATCGCAGCAGTATGTCGTTTCGTACGACAACCGATTTTGGATTCCCGGGGTTCGCTTCTCGACGGCTTTGAATATCACCAACGACAAGGCGATGGACTTCTACGGCTTCAATGGTTATGAGTCGTTCTACGACTTCGACCTGGTGAAGTTGGGCAAAAAGAGCGACGAGATGTTTCTCTATACGCCGAAGTATCGCATGAATCGCTTGGCCATCTCGTATAAGGCCGATTTCGTGGGCAAGATCGGCGATAGCAAATTTTCGTGGGAGGCGGGCTACCATCTGGGCTATTACGACCAGGGGGCCATCGACCGCGACAAGATCAACAAAAACAAGGCCGACAACAAGAAGTTCCCCGACTCGGAGCCTACGCTCTTCGAGCAGTATCGTACCTGGGGTATCATCAAGGATAGTGAGGCCGACGGCGGCTTCAGCAGTGCACTGCGCCTGGGTATGCTCTACGACTCGCGCGACAAGGAGGGTGCCCCCTCGCGCGGTATTTGGGCCGAGGCTCACTTGATCCTGGCCCCCAAGTGGCTCGGAACCTCCGATCCCTACTACAAGTACTCGGCCACCTTCCGCCACTATGTGCCTATTGTCGATCGCGACCGCCTCACCTTTGCCTATCGTCTGAACTACGAGGGTACTTTCGGTCGCCAGGCCCCCTACTATGTCCTCCCCTTCCTGACGACCATGGGCCCGATGTATGACCGCGACGGTATGGGTGGTTTCCGCTCCGTGCGTGGTATTATGCGTAATCGTGTCCAGGGCTACGACATGGCCTCCTATAATGCCGAGTTCCGTTGGCGATTCGTTACCTTCACCCTCTGGAAGCAGAACATCGCCTTTGCGCTGAACCTCTTCAGCGATGGTACGATGGTGACCAAAGGCTATGACATGTCGTTTGGCCGCACGGCCGAGGAGTTCGCCTCGCCGGCCGCTTACGAGGAGGCCTACATGGAGTATGACTCCTATGTGAAGAAGGGTACCTCGGAGGATCGTCCCCACATCGCCGTGGGTGTCGGTCTGCGCTTTATCATGAATCAGAACTTCATCGTCTGCTTCGAGTATGGCAAGCCGGTCGGTAAGTACAGCAAGCAGGATGGCAATGGTGCCTTCTATATCAATACGGGCTACCTCTTCTAACCCCTTGATCGGGAATGAAAAAGACCGGCAACGCGAAAAGCGTTGCCGGTCTTTTTTTGCAGGGGGAGCTTAGAGTTTCGATAGCAATTCGGCCATCAATACGCCGAAGTGGGTGCCTAAGGCGTAGCCGACGATTCCCGCCGCGAGGCCCGTTACCAGGGTTCGCTTGTTGCGTAGCGCGGCCGAGGCCATCGGTACGAAGGGTGGCGAGTTGATAAAGGCCACCGACGAGACCATCATCGAGTCGGCATCGACCCCCATCAAACGGCAAAGGAGGGCGTGAATGAGGAGCGACCCAAAGACGGCCATTGTGAGATATCCGATCAGGTTCATTCCTCCGGCCAATTGAAGGTTCGAGAAGTCGGCCATTGAGGCAATGGCCAGGCTGAAGATGTAGATCAGATACATGCCGACATCGTAGCTCCCCTCCCAACGGCGTACGGAGGGCAAGAACGAGCAGAGGGCACCCAGGGTGCTCAGCAGCAGGATAAAGACCACCATGAACCACGATTTGGGCATCATGAGGGCCACACCGCCCGAGAGTCCCACAATACCGAGGGTGAGTGAAAGTGCTTTTCCTGTCTGTCGTAGCCCCTCGCGTGTGAGTAACTTGCGGTAGGGGTTCTCCTTCATCTTTTCGATTTGGCGATCCAGCTCCTCCAGCTCCTCTTGCGCAATTGCTTGTTCGCGTTGGCCGAAGAGCCAGCGGAAGAGGCGAATCCCCACGCTGAAGAGGAATACCAGGTAGAGGAACGAGATGATAATGTCGTAGGAGCTCATCAAGATGTAGTTCTCGCTCTTGATCTGAAAAATAGCCTGCAGGGCGGCAGCATTCACCATGCCTCCCGTGTACATACCGCCCATGATTCCTCCGATCTGGTCGCCCTGATCCACCTGAGCACCAAAGAGCAGGTAGCCCACCACGATGGCCACGAAGACCGAGAGGAATCCGCTCAGGCAGAGTTTGACCTGCAGACCCGCCTCTTGGCGTGAGAACTGACACCCGAAGAGCATCATTGGGATGGCCAGGGGGACACAAATGTTGGGCAACAACTCTTGCAATACGCCCATCTCGGCCGGGTGGAAGGGGAGGTTTCCGATCGCCATGCCGATTGCGTAGAGCACCATGATCGGGCCGAGTTTCCCGAGCCAACGAAATCTTCGGCAGAGCCAAATCACGCCGGCCGGAATTAGACCGTAGAGGGAGAGTAGAAGGAGGTAGTTCATGGTTGTTTCGTATTTTGGCATAAAGGTACGAATATAATGGCAAAAATGAACAACTCTTCCGAGAAAAGCCCTCCGGGGTGCCGGTCTTTTACCCAATCGCTCGCTCACCCCCAAAGAGTGAGTATCACTTTAGTGATACTCTTTTTTAGAGAAGAAAAAAATTTTCTCCATTTATCTAAAATTTTAGTAGGTACTGATGATGAGGATAAAATAGAAATCAT
>CAJGDL010000049.1 GCA_904502075.1 uncultured Alistipes sp. | reverse complement strand
GGCACACGCGGTACCGGAGGGTGCACCTTCTGCATCAACGGAGCCTTCACCCCCTCCTACTGCTCGGCCGAGAAGAGCATCACGCAGCAGCTGAACGAGGGGATCGAGTTCCACCGGTGGCGTTATCGCAAGGCCTCGAAATATGTGGCCTACTTCCAGGCCTACTCGAACACCTACGCCCCGCTCGAGGTGTTGCAGGCGCGTTTTGAGGAGGCTCTGGCTCACCCCGAGGTGGTGGGGCTGGTCATCGGCACGCGGCCCGACTGCGTGGATGACGAAAAACTCGACTACCTGCAAGCGCTCGCCCGCGACCACTATGTGGCGGTGGAGTATGGGGTGGAATCGACCTCGGACGAGACGCTAAGGCGCATCCGCCGCGGCCACGACTTCCGCTGTGCGCAAGAGGCCATCGAGGCGACCGCCGCGCGTGGCCTGCATGTCGGAGCCCACTTCATCCTGGGCCTTCCGGGCGAGAGTGAGGAGTTTTTGATCCGCCAAAGCGAGGTGATCAACGCCCTGCCCCTCAAGACGGTCAAGTTCCACCAGCTGCAACTCTTCAAGGGGACGGCCATGGCTCGCGAGTACGACCTCGACCCCTCGGCCTTCCGATTTTGGACCCTGGAGGAGTACCTCGACCTGGTGGTGGAGATCCTGCGAAGGCTGCGTCCCGACCTGATTGTGGAGCGTTTTGCCAGCGAGGCTCCGCCACGGTTCCACCACGGGCCCAACTGGGGTTTGATCCGCAACGAGCAACTTTGGCAACGGCTCGAAAAAAGATTTTTGGACAAAAAGAGCTATCAAGGGGAATTTTATATATCTTTGCCCCCCAAACAAGGCTAAACAAACTTAAAACGATAAAAACCAAACAAATTGAAAGGTATGGACAAAGGTAAGATCTTTACCCTCATCAAGGAGTACTTCCTGATGACCGTGGGTATGTTCCTTTATTCGTTCGGCTGGATCGGCTGTATCGTTCCTGCCGGTGGTGTGGGTGGTGGTGCCTCCGGTTTCTCGCTGGTGGTCTGCACGGCCCTCAGCCAGCACCTCGGCATCGATATCCAGCTCGGTACGATGGTATTCGTTGTCAATGGCCTCCTCTTGATTGCCGCAGGCTTCATCGTGGGGTGGAATTTCGGCATCAAGACCCTCTTCACGGTGGCCTTCATGTCGGTGGCCCTGAACTTCTGGCAGACGCTGCTCGAAGGTGTCAACCTCTTCGAGGGCCTCGATCCGGTATTGGCCGTAATCCTCGGTGGTATGTTCTCGGGTGCGGGTGTCGCCTTGGCCTTCATGCAAGGCGGATCGACCGGAGGTGTGGATATCATCGCCATGATTATCAACAAGTACCGCACGGTAAGCTACGGTAAGATCCTGCGCTATGTCGATGGTACGGTGATCGCCTCGTCGCTTCTGGTAGGCTTTGGTTTGGCCGCTGTGATCTACGGATTTATCATGACCGCCGTCATCGGTTACACGGTCGACATGCTTATGTCGGGTAACCAGCAGTCGAACCAGGTCTTCATCTTCTCGAAGGATTTCGAGCGCATCCGCCAGGTGCTGATCGAGAACGCCCACCGCGGTGTGACGCTCCTGAACTCGGAGGGTGGCTATACGCGTGAGGATTCGAAGGTCGTAATGGTTGTATGCCGCAAGCGCGAGACGAGCAATGTCTTGAAACTCGTGAAGGAGATCGACGGCGATGCCTTCATCTCGGTAGGCTCCGTGATGGGTGTCTATGGTCGCGGCTTCGAGGCCCTGAGCAAGATCTAAATTTCAGATAGAGGTCGGGAGTGGGACCGAGGGGGTTTGCGCCCCATCGGCCCAGGACTCAACGCCCACTCCTCGCCACTCACTGCGATGACAAAGTTCGCCGATATCCTCCTTCCGTTGGCACAGCCGACCTATACGTTTGCTGTCGATGAGGATATGGCCATAGAGGAGGGAATGGCGGTAGCGGTTCCCTTCGGACAGAAACGCGATATCTACTACACCGGTATCGTTTGGAAAGTGCACAACACGCCCCCCGCTGCGAAGCGGATCAAGCGTGTTGTGCGCTTGCTTTATGGGGGGCGCCGACTGCTCACCCCCGCACAGCAACGCCTTTGGGAGTGGGTAGCCGACTACTACCTCTGCAGCCTGGGCGAGGTGATGCGCATCGCCCTACCGGCCCTGTTGAAACCCTCGGCACTCGATGCCGAGAGCCACTTGGAGGCCGAGTACCGCCCCCGCACGGAGCGATACCTGGCCCTCTCCACCCCTCGAGAAGAGGAGTTACACCCCCATTTCGAAAAACTCGAACGCAGGGCTCCCCGCCAATACACTGCACTGCTACGCCTTGCAGAACTTACGCGCGAGCTCGACACTGCGTGGATCCCCCGCCGCCTGATCGAGAGCGACTCCACGGTGCTCAACACCTTGCAGAAGAAGGGGTTGATCATCGGTTGCGAGGGAGAGCGCACCCGAGACAAAGAGTTGCTGGCCAAGCGTGGAGCCCACGCCTTTCGGCTTCCCGAACTCTCACCCCACCAACATGAGGCCCTCGATCGGCTGAAGGAGAGCTTCGAGGAGCATCCGACCGCCCTGCTGTACGGTATCACGGGGTCGGGAAAGACCGAACTCTACATCCACCTGATCGCCGAGACGCTGGCTCGCGGGGGCGATGTGCTGATGCTTGTCCCCGAGATCGCCCTCACCACCCAATTGGTCGAACGCCTGGAGCGCATCTTCGCCAGCCGTGTCACCCCCTACCACTCGAAGCTCTCGCCCGAACGGCGCACCCGAACCTACCTGGATCTCTGCCGTAGCGAGGGGGGAGAGTTTGTCGTGGGAGCCCGCTCGGCCCTCTTTCTCCCCCTGAAAAATCTTCAACTCATCATCGTTGACGAGGAGCACGATGCGAGCTACAAGCAGAGCGACCCCGCCCCGCGCTACCATGCCCGCGACTGTGCCGTGGTCGCCACCCGCCTTTTGGGGTGCCGCACCCTCTTGGGCAGTGCCACCCCCTCGCTCGAGAGTTGGACCCACGCCCAAACCGGCAAATACGGCTTCAGCACCCTCACCCAACGCTACGGAGGGACACCCCTGCCCCGAATCCTCTGCTCCGACACCCTGCGCTCGGTGAAGCGCGGCGAGCGCAAGAGCCACTTCAACCTGGAGTTGCGGCTGCGTATCTCCGAAGCCTTGGCGCGAAAAGAACAGGTCATCCTCTTCCAAAATCGACGCGGCTTCTCGCCCTTCGTGCAGTGCCCCGGCTGCGGCCATACGCCTCGCTGCCCCCACTGCAACGTATCGCTCACCTACCACAAGGCCTCCGAACGGCTTTCGTGCCACTACTGCGGCTACCACACCCCCCTACCCACGGAGTGTCCCAAGTGTCACCAAAGTCCCCTCTCGCCCGCCGGCTTCGGCACCGAAAAACTCACCGAGGAGATCGCCAAACTTTGGCCCGAGGCCAAGACCCTGCGCATGGATCGCGACACAGTAAACTCCGAGACAGCCTTCCGGCGCGCCATCTCGGCCTTCGAGCGGGGCGAGGCCGACATCCTCATTGGCACCCAGATGGTTACCAAGGGGCTCGACTTCGGAGAGGTCTCGCTGGTCGGGATCCTCAATGCCGACAACCTCCTCTTCTCGCCCGACTTCCGCGCCTCGGAGCGCGCCTATCAGTTGCTGAGCCAGGTGGCAGGGCGTGCCGGACGCCGCGACCGCCAAGGCGAGGTGGTGATCCAATGCTCCGACCCCGCCCACCCGGTGATCCGTCGCGTGGTCGAAGGCGACTACGCGGCCATGGCCCGGGCCGAACTCGCCGAACGCGAGAGTTTTCGCTATCCGCCCTACGCAAGGCTCATTCGGTTCACTTTGCGCCACACAGATCGCGAAGTGCTCTTCCGCGCCGCCCTCTCGCTGGGCGAACAACTGCGCCAACGCTTTGGGCGACGTCTGCTGGGCCCCGTTACGCCGGCCGTGGATAAGATTCGCGACGAATACCTGGCCGAACTCCTTCTCAAGATCGAGAGTGGAGCCTCGTCACAACGCGCCCGCTCGATCCTGCGTCAGGAGATCGCGGCCTTTCGTGCGGGAGCATTCAAAAACATAACGCTTCTCTGTGATGTCGATCCTCAGTGAGTGGGCCCATGATCTGGAGGCCCTATTTTTTCCACCTCGCTGTCCCGTGTGCCAACGGGAATTGAATTCGGGAAGCCGAATGGTCTGCACACGCTGCCTTGCCGAGGCTCCGCTGACCCACTTCTGGCTCGCCCCCGACAATCCACTCACCCGCTCCTTTTGGGGGCTACTTCCCGTGGAGCAGGCCTCGGCTCTGCTCTACTTTTCGGCCCACAGCGGTTGGCGCCGCCTGATCCACGACTTCAAATACCACCACCAATGGCGCCTGGCCTTGGAGATGGGCCGTTGGTATGGAGCCGAACTCGCCGAGAGCGACCTCTACCACTCGATTGATCGGGTGATCCCCATTCCGCTCCATTGGCGCAAGCGACTTCTTCGTGGCTACAACCAATCGGAGTACTTGGCCCAGGGAATCGCCGAAAAGTTGGGGGTGGAGTGCGACCTTCGGAGCGTCCGTCGCCACCGCAACAACCCGAGCCAGGCACAACGCTCGCGCGAGGAGCGTTGGCAGAATGTCGAGGGGATCTTCTCGGTGCGCCACCCCGAACGCCTCGCCGGCAAACACCTCCTGCTGGTGGACGACGTGCTCACCACCCGAGCCACGCTGATTTCGTGTGGCGAGGCGATTCTAAAAGCGGTTCCCGACTGCCGTCTGAGCGTCGCTGTACTGGCCGCCTCAAAACACAACATCCAGCATCCGTAACCCCCTTTTCGAAGGTATTATCAACTTGTTGATAACCCCTCCTTTTCGTTGTTGAAAAAAAGATTCTTTTCGCGGCTTTGAAAATTCACATCAAATGCCTAATTTTGAGGGCTGAATTTGCGTGAAAGAATCCGTTATGGCAAAAGAATACAACAACTCCACCCCCGCTACCCGCAACCGAAGCTCCTACGAGGAGCTGGTAGACCCCATCGGAACCGTCCCCCCGCAGGCCGTAGAGCTTGAGGAGGCTGTGCTGGGTGCCTTGATGCTCGAAAAGGACAGTATCATCACCGTTCAGGAGTTCCTCTCCGCCCCTTCGTTCTACAAACCCGAGCACCAAACCATCTACAAGGCGATCGAGGAGCTCTCGACCGAACTAAAGCCCATCGACCTCTACACCGTGACCGAACGACTCAAGGTGCAGAAAAAGCTCAAAGAGGTGGGGGGGGCCACCTACCTTGCGCAGCTGACCCAAAAGGTGGGCTCGGCAGCCAACGTGGAGTTCCACGCGAAGATCATCGCCCAAAAATATGTGCAGCGCGAGTTGATCCGCTCGGCCACCGAAATTCAGCGTCGCTCCTACGACGAATCGACCGACGTAACGGATCTGATCGGCTTTGCCGAAGGGGAGATCTTCAAGGTCGCCGAGGGCCATGTGAAGCGCTCGGTGCAGTCGGCCCACGACATCCTGGCTCGTGCCCTCTCGCAGATCGAAGAGGCCTCGAAAAACAGCAGTTCGATCAACGGAGTCCCCTCGGGCTTCCGCGACATCGACAAGGTTACTCTCGGCTGGCAGCTCTCCGACCTGATCATCATCGCGGCCCGTCCGGCCATGGGAAAGACCGCCTTCGTGCTCTCGATGGCCCGCAACATCGCCGTGGACCACGAGCGAGGGGTGGGATTCTTCTCCCTCGAAATGTCCTCCGTCCAGCTCATGATGCGTCTGATCGTAGCCGAGACGGGGCTCAACGGCATGGATATCAAGAGTGGCCGCCTCACGCCCGAGCAGTGGCGACACCTCGAATCCTCGACCAAGCCCCTGGGCGCCGCCCCCCTGTTTATCGACGACACCCCGGCCCTCTCGGTCTTCGAATTCCGCTCCAAGGCCCGCCGCCTGAAGATGCACAACCACATCGAGATCATCATCATCGACTACCTGCAGCTCATGACCGGAGGTCAGGCCGGCAACGGCGGCAACCGCGAGCAGGAGGTGGCCTTCATCTCGCGTACACTCAAGGCGATCGCCAAGGAGCTCGACGTACCCATCATCGCCCTGTCGCAGCTGAACCGTTCGACGGAGTTGCGAGGCGGCTCGAAGCGTCCGCAACTCTCCGACCTGCGTGAGTCGGGAGCCATCGAGCAAGATGCCGACATCGTGGCCTTCATCCACCGCCCCGAGTACTACGGCATCAACACCACCGAGGACGGACAGCCCACGGCCGGCATGGCTGAGTTCATCCTGGCCAAGCACCGTAACGGTGCGGTGACCGATGTCAACCTGCGCTTCCTGAAGGATCAGACCCGCTTTGCCGACCTCGACGATGCAGGAATCCCCATGGCGCAGGGGGCGATGCCCGCACCACAGCAATACGAAGATTTCTCCTCGGAGTCGAACGCCTCGCTGGGAGCGATGCCCAACGACGAATTCGCCGTCGGCCCGGTCAATATGACCCCGCCTGCAAGAGAGGAAGAGGTACCGTTCTAATTCAAAATTCAAAATTCAAAATTCATTACAACAAAATTTTGATATTTCCCCGCTTTAGGGTTGTTTTTTGAATAAGATGAAGAGATCAGATTTTGAATTTTGAAGCGACTGAATCGGATCGAACCCAAAAGAACTATTTAGCAAATTACGACCTATGTTTGTCAAGACCTACGCCGGAGCACTTGTCGGAATCGACGCCGTGGAGGTCGCTGTAGAGGTGAACCTCTCAACCGGCACCGAACTCTACCTGGTCGGACTACCCGACAATGCGGTTCGCGAGAGCCTGGAGCGCATCCGCTCGGCCTTCGAGAACTGTGAGCGCCGTGTATCGGGCAAGAAGATCGTCGTAAACCTCGCACCCGCCGACCTGCGAAAAGAGGGATCGGCCTTCGATCTTCCGATTGCCGTCGGTATCCTGGGGGCCATGGAGCAGGTGGTGGTCGAAAAATTGAGCGAAACCCTCTTCTTGGGCGAACTCTCGCTCAACGGATCGCTCCGAGGTGTGAAGGGGGTACTGCCCATCGCCGTCATGGCTCGCGAAAAGGGTCTCAAGCGCATCGTCGTTCCCAAAGAGAATGCCGCCGAAGCGGCTGTGGTCAGCGGACTGGAGGTCTTGGGTATCAACCACCTGCGCGAGGTGATCGAGTGGTTGAACGGAGATCGAGACCTCAGCCCTACAACCCCGCTTCCGAGCGAGGAGTTTACGGGCGAAGCAAATCGCTACGCCGAAGATTTTGCCGATGTCAAGGGACAGGCTCACATCAAGCGAGCCCTCGAAATTGCAGCGGCGGGAGGCCATAATGTGATCATGATCGGGGCCCCGGGCTCGGGCAAGACGATGCTTGCACGACGCATCCCGACGATCCTGCCTCCGTTGTCGCTCGACGAGGCCCTCGAGACCACCAAGATCCACTCCGTGGCGGGCAAATTGGGGTCGCAACGCGGCCTACTCACGGGTCGCCCCTTCCGCACCCCGCACCACACCACCTCGCCCGTGGCACTGATCGGAGGCGGACAGTCGCCCCAACCGGGCGAAGTCTCGTTGGCCCACAACGGGGTTCTCTTTTTGGACGAGTTGCCCGAGTTTGGTCGTTCGGTGTTGGAGGTGATGCGCCAGCCGCTCGAGGACAAGCGGATCACCGTCTCACGCGCCAAGTACAGCGTGGAGTACCCTGCCAACTTCACCCTCGTGGCCTCGATGAACCCCTGCCCCTGTGGCTACTACAACCATCCCTCGAAAGAGTGTACCTGTGCCCCAGGAACGGTGCATCGTTACATGAACCGCATCTCGGGCCCGCTGATGGATCGTATCGACCTGCACATCGAGGTGACCCCCGTCTCGATTCAGGAGATGGCCTCGGCCGAGTCCGGTGAGACAAGTGCCTC
This sequence comes from uncultured Alistipes sp., assembly GCA_904502075.1. Classification (GTDB taxonomy): domain Bacteria; phylum Bacteroidota; class Bacteroidia; order Bacteroidales; family Rikenellaceae; genus Alistipes. Next base: position 3,360 of record CAJGDL010000049.1, on the reverse strand, counting down.
GATCCGCGAACGTGTGATCCGCGCCCGCAAGGTGCAGGAGGAGCGTTTCCGCTCGATCGATGGGGTCCACACGAATGCCATGATGAATGCGAAGATGTTGCGCGAGTATTGCCGCTTGGATGCCGCCTCGGCCCAACTCTTGGAGCGGGCCATGGAGCGGCTGAACCTCTCGGCCCGCGCCTACGACCGCATCCTGAAGGTGGCCCGCACGATTGCCGACCTGGCCGGCGAGGAGCAGATCGCGGCCGCCCACATTGCCGAGGCAATCAACTACCGCTCGCTGGATCGCGAGAGCTGGGGACGGTAACGCACCAATTCAAAATTCAGAATTCAAAATTCAACATTTTGGGTATTGGAGAAGATAAACAATAGAGGCAAGAAAAAATCTCCCCGATTTTTTGAAGATTGAAGATGAGTTTTGAAGATGCAATTTTGAATTCTGAATTTTGAATTTTGAATTATGAAAAAGGTTATCCTCTCCGGTGGTGGTACCGGAGGACATATCTACCCGGCTGTAGCGGTAGCCGAAGCCCTGCTCCGAGATGCGGAGCAGCACGGCGAGAAGCTCGAAATCCTCTTTGTGGGGGCCGAGGGAAAGATGGAGATGGAGAAGATCCCCGCCCTGGGCTATCGCATCGAGGGGGTTCCCATTGCCGGGTTGCAACGCCGCATGGATTGGCACAACATCCTGGTTCCCTACAAGGTGGTCAAGAGCATCCGTCGCGCCAAGCAGATCATCCGCGAGTTCGGAGCCGACGTGGTGGCGGGCTTCGGAGGCTACGCCTCGGCCCCCGTCTTGTGGGCCGCCCAACACATGGGCATCCCCACCCTGATCCAGGAGCAGAACTCCTACGCGGGGCTGACGAATAAGATCCTGGCCAAGCGAGCCGAGCGCATCTGCGTGGCCTACGAAGGGATGGAGCGTTTCTTCCCCAAGGAGAAGATCACAATGACCGGCAACCCCCTGCGCGGAAAATTCGCCAAAGGGGGCACCGATCGCCGCGAGGCCCTCGAATACTTTGGATTTACCGACAAGAAACCGGTGATCCTGGAGGTGGGCGGCTCCCTGGGCACCCGCACCCTGAACAACATGCTCAAGCGATGGACGGCCGAGTTACAGGGCGAGAGCCCCGTGCAGGTAATTTGGCAGACGGGCAAATTCTACGAAAAGGAGATGAAGGAGCACCTGGCAAAATACCCGAACAAGGAGGTGTGGCAGGGGGCCTTTATCGAGCGCATGGACTACGCCTACGAGGCGGCCGACCTGGTGATCTCGCGCAGCGGAGCCTGCACCGTCTCGGAACTCTGCTTGGTGGGCAAGCCGACCCTCTTCGTCCCCTCACCCAACGTGGCGGAGGATCACCAGACCAAAAACGCCATGGCCCTGGTTGAGAAGGGGGCTGCCGCGATGGTCAAAGACTCGGAGGCCGTGGAGCGGGCCATGGAGGAGGCGCTGCTGTTGGTTGGCGATCGTGAACGCCTGAGCCGACTCTCGGAAAACATCGAGAAGTTGGCCATCAGCGACTCGGCCGAGCGCATTGTCCGCGAACTAAAAAAGATTTGGTAACTCACAGAGAATGAACAATAAGATGGAGATTCAATATCGAAATGTCTACTTTTTAGGGATCGGAGGCATCGGCATGAGTGCCTTGGCGCGATTCTTTCTGCACGAAGGGCGCAAGGTGGCCGGCTACGACCGCACGCGCACGCCCCTGTGTGAGGAGCTGGAGCAGGAAGGGGCCGCGATCCACTACGACGAGGGGGTGGAGCTGATCCCCGAGTCCTTCCGCGACCCGCAGACGACCCTGGTGGTCTACACCCCGGCCGTGCCGACCGACCACGCCGAATACCGCTGGTTCATCGAACAAGGTTTTCGCATCGAAAAGCGTTCGCAGATGTTGGGCTTCCTCTCCGAGGGGAAGTATGTGATGGCCGTGGCCGGCACCCACGGAAAGACCACCACCTCGACCCTGGTGGCGTGGCTCAACCATCGCGCCGCAGGCGAAGGATCGGCCTTCCTGGGGGGAATCTCGAAAAACTTTTCGAGCAATCTGGTTCTGGGGCGAGGCGATCGCCTGGCCGTGGAGGCCGATGAGTTCGACCGCTCGTTCCTGCGCCTGAACCCCGATGTGGCCGTTGTCACCTCGGCCGATCCCGACCACCTGGACATCTACGGCACCCACGAAAAGATGAAGGAGGCCTTCACGGAGTTCATCGATCGGATCAAGCCCGGAGGCTCGCTGATCATCAAACACGGCGTGGAGCTCGAGATCCGTAACCGCGAGATCTCCTGCTACCGCTACTCGTTCGATACCCCCTGCGATTTCTATGCCCGCAACCTGCACCTGACCCAAGGGGGATACTACCTCTTCGATCTGGTGATGCCCGATGCGGTCTATGAGGGGTGCACGCTCGGCATTCCGGGCTGGGTGAATATCGAAAATGCCGTGGCGGCCGTGGCGGCACTGTGGTGCGCAGCCCGCGCCCGGAAGGGTTGGCTCGACCGCGATCTGGTGATGCGCGCCCTCAGCTCCTTCTCGGGGGTGAAGCGCCGCTTCGAGTTCTACCTCAACACTCCCCGTCAGGTCTATATGGACGACTATGCGCACCATCCGCGCGAACTCTCGGCGGCCATCACCTCCGTGAAGCGAATGTTCCCCGGACGCAGGATGCTGGCCATCTTCCAGCCCCACCTCTACACCCGCACGCGCGATCTGTATGAGGAGTTTGCCGAGGCCCTCTCGCAAGCCGACAAGGTGGTACTGCTTCCGATCTACCCCGCCCGCGAGGAGCCCATCCCCGGCATCACAAGCGAACTGATTGCCGAGCGCGTAAAGGTTCCCTGCCAAATCTTCGAGCGCGAGGAATTGGCAAGCCGCGTAGGAGTGATGGATACCGATGTGGTGGTGAGCTTCGGTGCCGGCAACATCGATGCCTGCTGCCGAGATCTGGCGGCGGTACTGAGCCGCAAATGCTGATAAGAAACAACCCCTCAACCTCTCGATAAGACAATGAAAGAGAAGATCTTGCGCACGCTATTACATGGGCTTCTGTGGCTTTTGGTGGGCACCTCGATGTTCATCGCCGCGGAGCGCGCCCACACGCGACGCAGCAGCCGCAAGATCAATCGCCTGCAGATCGAGATTTTGGACAGCACCTCCCACGGACAACTCATCACGCGCGAGATGGTCGAGGGGTGGCTCCGCGCGACAAAATCCACCCCCGGGGAGCACCCGATGATCGACCTCGATCGGGTTGAGTCGATCATCGCCCGCAACGGCTTTGTGGGCGAAGTCAACGCCTCGGTGGGCTACCGCGGGGAGCTCCTGATCCGCATCCGACAGCGCGACCCGCTTTTTC
>CAJGDL010000048.1 GCA_904502075.1 uncultured Alistipes sp. | reverse complement strand
GGGCTCGACGAGTATCACCGTCAATGCCCAGGGATTTCTGCCCTTCACCTATACCTTCAACCAAAAGATCGAGGGGCATAAGACCTATGTGCTCTACCTGCTGGTGCCCGAGTCGGGCCCCAAAAAGCACAAGGTCGAGACCAACTATGTCACCTTAGAGGTGAGCCCCGAAAACGCCACGGTGCTGATCGACAACATGGTCCACCCGCTTACGGAGGGGGCCCTCGCAGCCGAGCTCTCCTTAGGGAACCACACCTATCGGGTGGCCGCTCCGCAGTACCACACCCAAACGGGAAGTTTCGAAATCGTGGCTACGGAGACCACCGCGCTGAAGATCGATCTGAAGCCCGCCTTCGGTTGGTTGGATGTAGAGGTCTCCCCCGTGGGAGCCACGGTGATGATCGACAGCGAGGTCAAGGGCACCTCGCCCTGCAAGATCAAGCTCGAGAGCGGCAACTACTTCATGCAACTCCTCAGCGAGGGCTACATCGCCTATGGCGAAAATATCTCGATTACGGACGGCGAAACCAAGCCGGTTCGCACCGCGCTGAAGGCCAACTTCGCGCAGATTACCATCCAAGCCCCCTATCCCCACTCGGAGATCTGGCTGCGCGGCGAAAAGGTAGCCACGGGCCGCTGGTCGGGCCGTCTCAATGCCGGCACCTATGCCGTGGAGAGCCGCACCGAGGGGTATGAGCCCTGCAAGGAGAATATCTCCGTCACGGCCGAGGATTCGCGCACCTTCACCCTCCAAATGCCCACCCCGATCTACAGCATGCTGAAGATCAACACCACCCCCTTCGGTGCCGAGGTGAAGTTGGATGGCAAGGTCGTGGGCAAGACCCCCTGGCAGAGCAACGAGGTGCTGGCCGGCCGCCACACGCTCGAAATCAGCAAAGAGGGCTACGAAACCCACAGCGAGACCCTCACCCTGGTGCGCGATGCCGTCAGCTCGATCAACCCGACGCTGAAAAAGCAAACCTCCGCCTCGGCAAGCACGGAAACGACAACCGCCGAAGCCACCTCATCGGGCACGGAGAAGAGCTACCAAGTGGGCGACTACTACGACCAAAACGGTCTGAAGGGTGTGGTCTTTGAGGTCGATGCCACGGGCAAGCACGGCAAGATCGTACACATGAACGAGGATTATGTGGCTTTGACGTGGTTTAATTACAACTCAAGCTATTTGCAGGTGTTGGGAACCGACAAGTATGACGGAGAAGAGAATCATGCTCTGGTCGCAAAGAGCAATATGAAGTCAAAATACTCGGCCTTCACCTGGTGTGAGCGATCGGGAAAGGGTTGGTATCTGCCGGCTATCGGTGAGTTGGAGGATCTCGCCCTGAACAGCGCCACGCTCAATGCCGTGAACAATACGCTCAAAGAGAAGGGCGGAGAACCGCTGACAGCCCGAAAATATGCCTCCTCCTCGGAGTCGAACAAATACGCCTTCTGGTACCTGCAAATGGCGGGCAACAAGCGGGCATGCGAGGGGAGCAAAACCATAAAATCGGCCTATGTGATCCGTCCTGTGGCCAAATTTTAGAGAAATACAAAAAGTGAACAGATTGGGAATCCTAATTCAATAAAGTATGTTCAAAGCAATTGATACCGTAGTATTTGATTTTGGGGGCGTGCTGATCGACCTCTACCGCGAGAAGTGTGTCGAGGCCTTTCGCGCAATCGGTTATCCCCAAGCCGAGGAGATGATCTCGCTCTACGGCCCCTCGGATATTTTGCAGAAGCTCGAGGCGGGCGAGATCACAGGCGAGGAACTCGTGGCCTTGATCCGCGAGGATTCGGGCAACGACTCGATCACCTACGAGCAGGTGCAAGGGGCCTACATCGCCTTCCTGGGCACGATTCCCGTCGTGAAACTCCGCGCCATACGGGCCCTGCGCGAGGCGGGGTTCAAGGTCTGCGGCCTCTCGAACATCAACGAGTTTGTGATGCCCTATGTACGCGAGCGACTCTTCACGGCCGATGGTCTGAAGATGGAGGACTACATCGAAGAGCCCTATCTGAGTTACGAGATGGGGCTGCTGAAGCCCGGGGCGGAGATCTTCCGCGTGATGATCGAGCACAGCGGCATGACCCCCGAGCGCACCCTCTTTATCGACGACAGCGCGAAGAACATCCAAACGGCCCGCGAACTCGGCTTCCAGGTCTACCACGCCGGCCCCGAAGAGGATTTCACCCCCTTGCTCTATGAGTTAATCGCCTGCCGCAAGGCGTAAAAAAAAGGGAGTGGGACTACCCCACCCCCAAGTCGGTGTTATTGAGGAGGATCTCCAAGCGGGGATCCTCTTTCAGTTGCGGATAGAGGTCGCGGAGAAACCATTCGGCCAACTCCTCATCGCGCCGAACGGCCGTGTGGTTGTTGCAAAAGAGGTTCACGCTGGCATACTCGAACTTTTCGCGGGCGATGGCGATATCGCGCTCAATGCGTTCGCGAGTCTCCCCTTGGGTACAGCAGAGCAGGCAGACTCCACAGAACCAGCGGGCGATCTCCTCAGGGGTAACCTCTGCGGGGATCCCCTTGTTCCATTTTGCGCGAAGGGTAGGATCGAAACTCTCCACCCCACAACGGAACTTCACCTCCACCGAGGGGAAGCGGGCGGCAAATTCGGCCAAGCGGAAGCGATACATGTAGTGCGCCTCGAACCAAAGGATCCTGATTTTTCGGTCGCGCACCACCTGGGCAAGGAGCAAAAGAGTCTGCTCATCGAGTTCCAGGCAGGAGCCCGAATTGATCACATCAAGCACGCCAAATTCACCGGTTATCTGCTCTAAAATGGGGCGATTCACCTCGAACGGATCGCCACTCACATCCTCGTGGTAGTCGCAGAAGGTGCATCGGCACCAGCGACATCCCATCCCCTGGAGCAGCACCATTTCGCGCGGAAAGTGCCCCTTAATTTTTGTGTAGCGTTCCAACATAATCCGAATGTTCTTTGATCCAATGGATCACCAAATAGGCCATTGGAGTACCCAAAACAGCCTCGATCAAGAGTTTGGCTCCATACTGAAAGAGAATCATCATCACCAGGTCGTGGGTCGAGACCGTACCGAGGAATCCGATCAGCACAAAGGGGAGCGAGTCGAAGAGGTAGGCCACCATCGAACTTCCGATGGTACGCACCCAAAGGCGTTTGCCTTTTGTCTTCTCTTTGATGCGCTCCATGATCCAGGCGTTCGAGAGCTCACCCAAAAGGAATCCCACGAGCGAGCCGAGCACGATGCGCGGCACATAGGTGAAGATGTGGTTGTAGGCCGTGGCGGTCTCTGCCAGGTAGTCGGGCGAGGGAAGCCACACGCCGATCTGCGTGCAAATCACCATCAGAATGTTACAGAAGAGGGTCATCCAAATCACCCGCTTGGCCGTGCGGTAGCCCCACAACTCGGTCAGCACATCGCCCAACATGTAGGCAAAGGGGAAGGTGATGGTTCCCGCATCGAAATAGAAGAGTCCGAAAAGGTCGATCACCTTGACGGCCATCACATTAGAGACCAAATAGAGGCTTACAAAGAGGGTTGAAACCACCAAAAAGGCGGTCTGATTGCTCATTCGGTTTTTGAAAGGGTTTTCCGATACCTTATTCATACGTTTGGTGTTATTCGGGTGCAAAGATAGGCAAAAGTTTTCAAGATTCAAGCCTCCCGAAAACCTCATCGAAAAAAAAGGCAGAAAGGAACCCCCACGCTAAAAGGAGTGAAAATAGAGGCGCACCTCCTCCCAGGCGTGGTGGCGCAGGGCTTCGGGGGTGATCAAAAAGCAGAGCATGCCGCAATCATAGAGGCGCAATCCCCAACGCTCCTCTTCGTCGATCTGCAAGAGGGAGAGGGAGTCGGAATAGAGTTCTGCAATCTCTTCGTAATAGGGCCTGCCCAGCAATTTGAAGCGGTCGTAGGAGGATTCTACCTCGGAAAAGATGATGCGCTCGGCCGGTAGGTAGGCCGCCTCGCCATCGTCGTAGGTGATCGGACAAGAGTGCAGATTATCACAAGAGGGGGCATGGAGTACGCGAAAAGCATCCTGTGGCCACTCCCCCAGCCCGCAATGGCCTTCGGCCAGATCAAGGTGCTCGATATACTCCCCGATGGCGGCAAAGAAGTAGAGCATCCCCGCGTGGGGCAGAAGCCCCTGTTTATCGTAGGGGATCAACTCCTCGCAACGAATCTGGCAAAGAAAATGAAGCGGCTCACCCTCCTCGTTACGGGGATAGTCCCAATCCGAAGGGAGATCAGCGGCTCCCCACCACTTGCTTTGGGCGAAGAGGGGGTCAAAAGCGGGTTGAAAGTCGAGTTTAATCGCCATCGGAAAAAGTATTATGGATGTTGAGTCAAGAATTCGATCTGTGCAGCCAGACGATACCCCTCCTCGTAAAGGTCGAGCAATTTTCGGGTATCACGCTCCAGGCGGCCAATTAGAATGGGCACCTGGGGGCGGATGACCGTCAACTCACCCCTACGCTCCAAGGCCTCGACGCGGGCAATCTGCTCGTTGTAGAGGTGGTTGCGGCGGGCGATGGCTTCGCGCAGGGCGGGGTACTTCCGATAGAACGGAAAGGGGACCGGTGTGGGCTTCTCGGGCTTGCGATACCCCTTGTTACGGGTCAGCACCACCACGTTATCAGAGTAGCCGAGGGCTCGGGCACGCTCCAAAGGGATCGAGTCGGCAATACCGCCATCGAGCATCGGACGCCCATCGACGCAGGCAATCGGACAGACAAACGGAAGGCTGCTCGAGGCCCGCACAATCTCGATGATGCGCTCGGGAGAGTGCTTCTCCTCCCAATAGCAGGCGCGGCCCGTCAGGCAGTCGGTCGTTACCATCTCGTAACGCTCCTCCGTAGAGGCGTAGGCAGCGTAATCGTAAGGCAAGATGCGGTTGGGAAATTCATCGAACAAGAGGTCGAAATCCATGATGTTTCCTTTGAGAATCAGGTGTTTCAATCCGATATATCGGTGTTTTTCCAAGAGGTCGATGTTGCTATACTTAGCCCTCCCGCGCTGTCGCGACAGGTACGAGAGTCCGTTGCAGGCACCGGCACTTACCCCGATCGTGTAGGGAAAGCGAATCCCGCGATCCATCAGCGAATCGAGCACCCCGCAGGTAAAGACCCCGCGCATACCACCTCCCTCGAGAATCAACCCCGAGCGAGGGGTTATGACCACTTTTTCACGTTCCATCTTCGAAGATTTTCTCCACAAAATTAGACAAAATTCATCACTTTTTACTACCTTTGGCGGAACCTTTAAGAAAAAATCATGCAAAACTCGAAGATAAAAAACATCATTTTCGACCTGGGAGGAGTCCTCTTCCGACGCGACCCGAAGAAGTGCACCCCCGACTTCATCGACTTTTTTGCCTTTGTGCGCTTCCCCAAGATGCCCCTCTTTTGGGAGGAGTACGACCGCGGCACCTACTCACTCGACGAGGTGATCGATCTGCTGTGTCGCGAAAAAGGGGTGAGCCGTGAGCAATGCGTGGAGTATGTGCGCCTGGCCATCGACAAGCAGGAGGAGATCGCCCCCACCGAGGCCCTGATCCGCGATCTAAAGGGGGCCGGCTATCGCCTCTATGTCCTCTCGAATATGTCGCGCGAGTTTATCGACTTCCTGCGCACACGCCCCGTTTACCGCTCCTTCGACGGCGAGGTGATCTCCTGCGAGGAGCATGTCGTAAAGCCCGAGCCGCGCATCTACCAAATCATCAAGGAGCGCTACGAACTGCAAGGGGAAGAGTGCCTCTTTATCGACGATCGGCGCGAGAATATCGAAGCAGCCGAGCGCGAAGGCATCGGCGGCTTTTGGTTTGATCGGGATCATCCCGAGAAGGCCTGCGCGGAACTTCGCGAGCAACTGCTCGGCCAGCAATAAGTCCATACGCAAAAAGGAGCCTTTCGGGCTCCTTTTTGTATACAAACTCCGCAATTCGGCTATTCTTGGTGCAATATTTTGGTTTCCCTTTTTGTGAGCTTCGCTCCGTTGATTTTGTTTGAAATCGTGCTTTTCGTGTAAACACGACAGCACATTTCAAACAAAATCCGCCACCTAAAGGTGACCAAAAAGGAAAACTAAAAATTGTACTATTAAATTTATCATCAATTCACTAAATATAAAAATATTGACATTCCTCCCCAAACCCCTCCTTTGACAAAGGAGGGGCTTGTCGTGGCGATAATCGCCACTCCTAATTGCATCTCGGAAAGGTGAAGCAAAAATTACGAAGTAATAATTCGAGGTTCAGTTGCTTAATCTACTCTTTACAAGATTATTACACCTTTAGCATTTCCGCTTATTGGATATGTTCGGCCACCTTCTGTTTCAGGCTGCCCGAACCGTAGCCCATCCAGCGGTCGATAACCCTCCCCTCGGGGGAGATCAGCGTATAACTCGGAATACCCTGCTGGTCGTAGTAGGCGTAGAGCCCCATACGCTCCTTTCCGTCGCTCCAATTGTGCCACGCCATGGGGTGTTCGGCCGAGCTCTTGCGCCAGAGGTCGTCGGGGTCGGTCGTAATGCTCACCACCTGCAGACGACCTTCATACTGCTTGGCAATCTCGGCCATCTCCGGAAGGGCCATCATGCAGGGGCCGCAACCAGCACTCCAAAAGTCGAGCAGGATGTACTGCCCGCGAAGCTCCGTGAGGGTATGTTTGTTCCCCTCCAGGTCGTAGAGTTCGCCATCGACCATCGGTTCGTTCAACGCCACCGTCTTGACGGGATAGAGCAACGCGCGGATACGCTCGGCCGTGGAATGACTCTTCCACTCCTCGCCCAACGCATTGTAGAGCTCCTCCACCGCTTGGCGATGGGGATACCCCTCGGGGTCGTATTTACAGAGGTTGGCCATCTCCTCAAGGTGTATCAAACCGATCTCGTCCATCTCCACTCGCTTCATGTGCTCGATCTGACGGCTATGAATTTGGGGGATGAGTTTCATTTGCAGTCGACCCAGGGAGTCCCACAGCGACTGCGCGGAAGCCGGGTCGAGCCCCTCGTTTTGGGCCTTCATGCGGAGGGTGTTCTCCTCGATGGAGAGACGCTGCAACTCCTCGTAGAGGTCGCCGGCGCAGGCGTTGTAGGCGTACCACGAGCGATTTTCGGGGGCGGGGCTCTTCACCTCCCAGCCGTAGATCAATTTATCCTTGCCCTTGATGCGCACGCGCTCACCCGCCCCGGCCCAAAAGTGGAGAGCCATGCTCGGGAAGTCATCGCGCCAACAGAGAATGGTCATGTGCTCGCGCCCTTCGGTATCGGGCTTCACGCGGAAGAAGAATCGGCCGTCGCGCAGCGTGTCGTGGTCGATCCCCATGCCGGCCTGGCCGTTGATACGGAAGAGGGTAAAGACAACTCCGTCGTCCACCCCTTCGACTCGGCCCTCCACCTCGTAATACTCCTTGGGGATGGAATGGCAGGCAACCAAGCCGCACAGGGCGATGAAGATCAAACTTAACTTTTTCATGAGAAGTAGAATTTGTATGGGATAATTACATAGGATTAAAAAAATCGGTACGCTTTCTCGCGGTTGAGAGAAGGGGAACGGGGGAAGGGGGCAGGAGTCATGGGGCCTTACCCCATACCATGTTTCCTCCTATTCCCCCATAGCTCCTACGCCTCTCCTTCCCCGCGGTTTAATTGACCGGCTTGGCCTTGTAGATCTTCATTTCGGGCTGTCCGAGCGCCACCCAGATGACTCCCCCGGCCGGAAGTTCCTGGTTCAGGTTGTATTCGCGCAACATTTCGCGGGCACGATCGTCTTTAAGCACCGAGATGGTACGGATCACTTTGGGACTGATCTCCTTGAGGATGCCCGGGTTGCCCGTGCGGAAGGTGCCGTCGGCATGGCATACCACCACCAAGACCTCCTTATCGTTGAGCGCAACCTCCTCGCCGCCCTTCAGGATGCGAATGGACTTCTCGCCCGCGTAATCGGAGATCTCCACGCCACTGTTTTTATCGACGGTAACCATCGTCGTCAGCAGTGCATTCTTATCATCATTCACCAGCATAAAGGGGATGGCACCCGACTCACCTACAGCCGCCACACCCCCAACAAGCTGTCCGTCAAAGGGTTTCGAACCGATTTCGACCACCTCGGTTTCTTTCTGTTTCGTGGTGATGATGATGGCACTTTCGATCCCCTTCATGATATTCATGCCGGCAATCAGATCGGGCGACAAACCATCCACCTCGGCCTTCGAGCTGATGCGCCCATCCACCACATAGAGGGTCTTCTCCGGCTGCTGGATCTTGTTCAGGCTGACATTGATCTCGGCCTCTCCTTTGGCTTTTAGATGGATCTTTTTGCTTTCGTAACCGGGGCAAGAAAAAACGTAGTGCTCATTCCCCGACTTGATGGAGGGCATCTGATAGTAACCCTCCTTGTCGGTCTGGGCAACGGCGCCCTTCTCCGCCCCTTCGACGCAGACGGTGGCCCCCGAGATCGGATAGCCCTCAATGTTGGTTACTCGTCCGTGAATTTTCTGTTGGGCCGAGGCCGTGAACGCCATCGAGGCCACCAACAAACACAATACTAAACGCTTCATAGTTTTCGTTTTTTTAAACAAACCTTACTTTTTTTGGAATTGCGCTTTTCCTGATGCAAAGATATAGACTCTTTACCCCAAAAAAGGTTAACGGAGTGTTAAGTTTTGTTAAGAAGTGTTAACGGCCTTTTCTTTTTGGTCGAAATGAGTTACCTTTGTCTTACGAAAACAATTCTCCATGAACGAACGCAACCTCTTTCGAAAGATCGCCCTGATGGCGGTCGGGGCCCTGCTCCTGCTCTCTGTGGTGCAGGGACTCTGGGTGTGGCGGATGTATCGCGACCGAGTGGCCGATTTCGAGCGCCGAGTGCGCATGGCGGCCTATAAGAGCGTCTATCGTTCGTTTCGCATGGATGCCATTCCGGGCTTGCAGAGCAGCGACCGCGTGCAGATCGACCTGGCGGATTTTGCCCTCTATTTCGATCCGAATCTTTTGGAGTTGGATGCCCTGGAGCCCTATGTATTGGAGGTGGTCAGTTACCTGGGCGACAACGGACGGGTGATGATGCGGCGCGGTGATGTGGAGGCCCTTAGCAATCCCTTTGTTCAGGAGATCGAGATCGACGACGACGGTTACTTTCGGCTCCATGTCTATATGGATGTGCCCCATGCCGAATTTCGTCGCGAGATGAGCGGACTGATCCTCTCGTCGGTGGCCATCGTGCTGCTGATGGCGGCACTCTTCTACTACCTCATGCGCACCTGGTTCCGCCAAAAGAGCCTGGAAGAGATGCGCCGCGACCTGACGCAGAACATCACTCACGAATTGAAAACTCCAATCTCAGTGGCCATGGCGGCCAACGAGGCCCTTCGGAATTTTGAAGCCGACAGCGACCCCGAGCGACGCGCTCGCTACCTGGAGATGGTGGGCCTGCAACTTCGTGAACTCCACACGATGGTCGATCGCATCCTCTCGCTCTCGGTCGACACCAAGGAGAGCTACCACAAGGAGCCGATCCTCCTGCATCCGCTGGTCGAGAAGATCATGCACCAATTCCGGGTGGGATCACGCCCAATCACCTTCAAGAATGAGATTCCGAAGGATTTCACCCTCCAGGCCGATCGCTTCCATCTGCAAAATGTGTTGCAGACTCTGCTTGATAATGCGCTGAAATACTCCGACGAAGCCCTCACGATCGAGATCTCGGCCCTTCGTACTGCAGAGGGCGTGGAGCTCAGGGTCAAGGACAACGGCCACGGCATGGAGTCGAAGCACCTGAACCCTATTTTTGAAAAATTCTATCGCATTCCCTCGGGCGACGTGCAGAATGTGCGTGGCTTCGGCCTCGGCCTCTACTATGCCAAGCGCGTGGTGGAGGGCCATGGCGGTCAAATTTGGGCCAAGAGCACGCTTGGACGAGGTACAACCATCTTTATCACACTTCCCGACAATGAAATCGAAGAGAAAACTTCTGCTGGCCGAGGATGAGCGCATGTTGGCCGAGATATTGAGTGATACGCTCTCGGATCGAGGCTTTGAGGTCTCTTTGGCCTTCGATGGCGAAGAGGCATTGGGAAGGGTTCGCCAATGGCAACCCGATGTGGTTGTGGCCGATGTGATGATGCCCCGCATGGACGGCTTTACGTTGGCTCGTCGCCTACGCAAAGAGGGGTGTCGGGCTCCGATTCTCTTTCTGACGGCGCGCTCGACGACCGAGGATGTGGTCAAGGGGTTTGAGTCGGGCGGCAACGACTACCTCCGAAAACCCTTTGCCATCGACGAGTTGATTGTCCGCTTGGAGGCCCTCTTGGCCCGTTTCGCCCCTCGCACGGAGCAGGAAGAGAGGTGTTACGAAATCGGGGGCTATCGGTTGGATGTTCCCTCTTCTCGCCTATCCTTTGGCGAAGAGGTCGAAGAACTTCCGAGTCGGGAGGCCGAGGTCTTGCTGCGTCTTTGCCGGAGAATGGGGGAGGTAGTCGAACTTACGGCTCTTTTGCGCGAACTTTGGGGCGAGGATACCTTCTTTAATCTCCGTTCGCTCAATGTGATTGTTTCGCGCCTGAGGCGTCGCCTGGCACGCGATCCCCGCGTGAAAATTCTCTCGATTCGCGGCATTGGCTACCGATTGATGCTCTCCGAATCCTAAGTTTGGTTTCTCGTTCTTGCGGATTGTTTTGGAAATCTGCAAAAAAGATCGTATCTTTGTTTGGTTAATTGAGAAACTTTCAAATTTAATAGCAATACATTCTATGAAAATCAATTTTCAGTTGGAATATGCCACCGCATGGGGTGAAAACCTTGTGGTGGTAATTCATCCCGCCGATGCCGAGCGTCTGAATCTGGAGCCCGTCTATGCCATGCGCTACCAGGAGGGTCTGTGGACGCTCGCCCTCGAAGTTCCCGAGGGAGCTGCTTTCGACTACCGTTACCAGGTGGAAGGTGAGCAGAATCAACTCCTGCGCGAAGAGTGGGGAGGTCGCTGGCACCGCTTTGCCGCCAACAAGAGCGTGGAGAGCTGCCGCTTGATCGACCGCTGGTCGGATATGCCCGAGGAGGCTTCGCTCTTCTCGTCTGCCTTCACCGAGGGTATCTTCTCGCGCCAAAAGCGTCAGAAAGAGGCCGTGGCCGCTCCCGGCACGATCCTCCTGCAGGTCGAGGCTCCGATGGTACGTCCCGACGAGGTACTCTGCGTGGTGGGTGAGCCCGCCGTGCTCGGCAACTGGGATGCTGAGAAGGCACTCCCGATGAGCGATGCCTGCTATCCTACCTGGAAGGTGGCTTTCAAGGCTGCCAAACTCACCGCAGGCTTTGCCTATAAGTATGTAATCAAGAAGGCTTCGACGGGTGAGGTCGTAAGCTGGGAGGCCGGCTCGAACCGCTACTGGGAGCAGAAGATGCCCGCCACGAAGGAGTGCACCACCCTCACGGAGATGCGCTACCGCTCGTCGCAGGCCCCCTGGAAGGGTGCCGGTGTAGCCATTCCGGTCTTCTCGCTCCGCTCGGAGGAGAGCTTCGGCGTGGGTGAGTTCTACGACCTGAAGAAGATGGTCGATTGGGCTCAGAAGAGCGGCATGAAGGTGATCCAGATCCTGCCGATCAACGACACG
>CAJGDL010000047.1 GCA_904502075.1 uncultured Alistipes sp. | reverse complement strand
GGCTTCCCCGGCTGGCATATGGAGTGCTCGGCAATGAGTGCCAAGTACTTAGGTGAGCAGTTCGATATCCACGGCGGTGGTATGGACCTGATGTTCCCCCACCACGAGTGCGAGATCGCACAGTCGACCGCTGCGCTGGGTTGCGACTCGGCCCGCTACTGGGTACACAACAACATGATCACGATCAACGGCCAGAAGATGGGCAAGTCGCTCGGCAACTTCATCACCCTGGAGCAGCTCTTCACGGGGCAGCACGACAAGTTGGAGCAGGCCTATTCGCCCATGACGACCCGCTTCTTTGTCTTGCAGGCCCACTACCGCTCGACGCTCGACTTCTCGAACGAGGCCCTGCAGGCCGCCGAGAAGGGGTTGGATCGTTTGATGAAGGGTGTAGAGACTCTGAACAAGATCAAGCCCGCCGCCACCTCGACGGTCAACCCCACGGAGCTCGAGGAGCGTTGTGCCGCCGCCATGGCCGACGACCTGAACTCGCCGATGGTGATCTCGGCCCTCTTCGATTGGGTACGCATCATCAACCAACTCTCGGATGGTCAGCAGACCATCACCGCCGAGGATCTTGAGACCTTGAAGGCGGTGGTTCGTCGCTACGTCTTCGATATCCTGGGTCTGCGCGACGAGAAGTCGGCCTCCTCGCAGGGGGGCAAAGACCTGGTCACCCCGTTGGTCAACATGTTGCTCGATATGCGCATGGAGGCGAAGGCCAACAAAGATTGGGGTACCTCGGACAAGATCCGCAATGCCTTGACCGAGATTGGCATCCGCGTGAAGGATCGCAAGGACGGCTACGATTGGGAGATTGAGTAACGCATAAAAGAGTCGATGCGACTCTTGGCTCTTCGAAGGTCGGGTTTGGATGGTGCATGCGAAATATGCTCCGCCTCAAACCCGACCTTCCGCTTAAAAAACAATCCATTTATAAATAAGGTGCCCGGCCCTACGAAGCGGGCCGTAGGCTCCCGATGTTAGGTTCATTTGGTTAGAAAAGTTAGGAGATGAAAAAGTTTTTTACAAAACGGTGGGGGCAGACCCCATCGGTCGGGGTATCGCTGATACCCCTCCTTGTACTGGCCCTTCTGTTGGTGCTGGTCATTCGCGCCTTTGGCAGCGACTCCATTATGGGAGGTAGTCAGATCGCCCTCCTCTCGGCCGCCTCGGTTTGTGCCCTCCTCTCGGTGGGGCTCTACGGTTGCAAGTGGGCCGTACTCGAAAACGAGATTGTTGAAAATATCCGCTCCTCGGCCTCGGCTATCATTATTCTGCTTTTGATCGGCTCGATTGCCGGCACCTGGATGGTGAGCGGCGTGGTCCCCACCCTGATCTGTTACGGACTGGAGGTGCTGCACCCCTCCTGGTTCCTGGCCGCCTCGTGCCTGATCTGTGCCGGCGTATCGCTGATCACGGGCAGTTCGTGGACAACCATTGCCACCATCGGAGTGGCTCTGATGGGCATCGGTCGCGCCATGGAGTTCTCCGAAGGGTGGGTAGCCGGTGCCATCATCTCGGGTGCCTACTTCGGCGACAAACTCTCGCTGCTCTCCGACACCACAGTGCTGGCCTCCTCCACCTGCGAGGTGCCGGTCTTCGAGCACATCCGCTACATGCTCTACACCACCATCCCCTCGATGGTAATCGCCTTGGTGGTCTTCCTGATTGCAAGTCTGATGCACGCCTCCTCCGGAGCCGGCGACGTGGCCCTCTACGCCCAGGCACTGCATTCCACCTTCCATATCACCCCTTGGCTGCTGCTGGTTCCGGTGGCCACGGGCCTGCTGATCTGGCGCAAACTGCCCGCCTTGGTAACCCTCTTCCTGGCCACCCTACTGGCCGCCCTGGCCCTCCCCATCTTTCAGCCGGAGGTGATGCACACCTTGGCCGGAGGGGCCGATGAAGGGTTTCTCATGGGATTCAAGGGGGTGCTGACCGCCTGCTTTGGTTCCACAGCACTCGATACAGGGGTTGCCGAGGTTAATGACCTGGTAGCCACACGCGGCATGGCCGGAATGATGAATACCATCTGGCTAATTCTCTGCGCCATGTGTTTCGGAGGGGTGATGACCGGTAGCGGGATGCTCTCGTCACTCACCTCGCTCTTCCTGCGCTGGGTGCGCCGCGCGGCCGGCACGGTGGCGGCCACCGTGGGAGCAGGTCTCTGCTTCAACCTCATCACGGCCGACCAATACATCTCGATCATCCTCACCGGCCGCCTCTTCAAAGGGCTCTTCCGCGAACGAGGGCTTGAGCCGCGTCTGTTGAGTCGCGCCGTGGAGGATTCAGCCACGGTAACGTCGGTCTTGGTGCCCTGGAACAGCTGCGGCATGACCCAAGCCACGGTGCTGGGTGTTGCCACCTTCACCTACCTCCCCTACTGCATCTTTAACTATGTCAGCCCGCTGATGTCGATCTTTGTGGCACTCTTGGGCTATAAAATCACCAAAAAACGATGATTAAACTTGTCATATTCGACCTGGACGGAACGCTTCTCGAGACGGTAGGTGACCTGGCCGCCTCATGCAATGCCGTATTGCGCAGCCACGGGCTTCCGGAACACGACTACGCAGCCTATCGCCGCTTTGTGGGTAACGGCGTGAGAAAACTTTGCGAACGGGCCCTGCCCGAGGCGTTGCGCACCGAAGAGCAAATCGACCGCGTGCGCGATGAGTTTGTGGCCTACTACACCGCGCACATTGACTGCCATAGCTACGCCTATGAGGGGATCTTCGACCTCCTAAAGGAACTTGTCGCGCGCGGGGTAAAGGTAGCCGTGGTCTCCAACAAATTCCAGCAGGGGACGGAGTTGTTGGTGCAGAAATTCTTTCCCACCACCCCTTTTGCAGCCGTATTCGGCAATCGCCCCGAGGTACCATTGAAGCCCGACCCTGCCGCCGACCTCGAGGTGCTGGAGCGCACAGGGGTCTCCCCTTGCGAGACACTCCATGTGGGCGATACAGCCTCGGATATCCGCGCCGCAAAGGCTGCCGGCATCGGTGCCGTAGGTGTTTCGTGGGGTTTCCGCTCGCGCGAAGAACTCCTCGAAGCCGGGGCCGACGTGGTGATCGACCACCCGCGAGAACTGCTTGACCTCTTAAGTAAGAAAAAATAGGGCTTGGGGGAGAGTTGGGTTTGGAGAGCGAACCGAACTCTCCACCCCCCCCAAAAAAAAGGCGTACTTAGAGCCGTTTGAAAGGGGAAAATCGATTCATTACACCTATTTTAGCATAAAAAGAGAAAAAAGTTGTAGAAATATTTGGAGGTTTCAGAAAAACCCTCTATATTTGCACTCCGAAAACAGACGGGATGTAGCTCAGCCCGGTTAGAGTACACGTCTGGGGGGCGTGTTGTCGCTGGTTCGAATCCAGTCATCCCGACAATGTTGAGCAGACAGCAGAACTTAATGTTCTGCTGTTTTTTTGTTGTAATAGCATAGCGTGCAAGCCCGCTGCAAAACAACAAAAAAACCAGCACGCACCGCGTGCCGCCTGCTCAATTCGGTTTGGTTGGATTCTTTAATATGTGGTTGCGGGGCAAAAGATAATGATCTCTATAAGGTGCCCCGCTTCGGCTGCGCCGTTCGAATCCAGTCATCCCGACTAACCGAAAGCCTTGATATTCAATCGAATATCAAGGCTTTTTCTTTTGCTGCATATTGCCCACGCTCGGCGGAGGAACAGAAGAGGGATCACTTGAAAATTTCGGTGGAGAGAAATGTTTACGAGGGAATTTGTGCAAATCACAAATTCCCTCGTAAACACACCATGTCATCCCGAGAATTTTCATTTTAAGGCGTAGCATCGCCTGGTGGTGTTGCATGAAAATTCGTGGGGATCTTCCTATTATTAAAGAGTTGCAGATTCGCTCAACCGCCCGGTCGATTAGGCGGTTTGGGGCAATCCTCGGTTTTCGGTAAGCGGTAGATTGCCACACTTTTGCATGATTTCTCTGCGCTTTCCGATAGCCCCTAAAATGCAAAAGTTCGCAATGACGAAATGTGTTTCTACAATATCGGGCATTGCCGATATTGTAGAAACTTTCTTACCCCCCCGATTTTACGGTGATCCCAGAAGAGGAAGACAAAGGAGCCTACATTCGGGCTGATCCCAAAGAGGATGCGCGTACCATGGTGCGGGACAAAAAAACGGCCCTCCGAATAGGAGAGCCGTCATGGTAAATAAGACGCTCGATTAGAGTGCGTTTACATGGAGCTGGAGAGCACCCTTCAGGTTACCGGCCTTATTCTTGTGGATGATGTTGTGCTTAGCCAACTTGTCCAACATAGCGGTTACCTTGGGAAGCAGAGCCTCAGCGGCCGACTTCTCGGTGGTGTTGCGCAGGGCCTTCACGGCGTTGCGAGCGGTCTTGTGGTACAGACGGTTGTGAGCGCGCTTGGTCACGGTCTGACGAATTCTCTTCTTCGAAGACTTATGGTTTGCCATAATCGTTTTTAATTTTTTATTTTTTACTTTTTCGGTTTCTTTTCAGGGTGCTATTTTTTTAGGGTTTTCGTAGTGGCTTCTCCCAATCCCTCACCCCTTTTTCAAGGCCGTTCGGCATTTCGGATCTTCCCCTCTTGCCCCTCGCGAAGTTTTGCACCTTCTCCGCACAGGAAACGGTCGTAACCGCCTTCGGATAAGCCTTTCGGCTCGCTCCTTAACTCTCTTTTCACCCGTGAAGCCACCTCTGCCGTCGCCCTCTCCGAGAGGTTCTTTCCGTGATTGACCAAGCATTCTCTTGAATCACTCCCCCCCTCCTTGAAGGCAAGACACCCAAAGGCGCCCCTCGATTGTAGCCCATAGGAGAGTCGAACTCCTCTTTCAAGAATGAAAATCTTGCGTCCTAACCGATAGACGAATGGGCCTTACCACTATTGTTCCGATTGTTCGGGACTTTAGCGGTGCAAAGGTAGAATAAAAAAATGAACTGACAAAATGATTTTCAAAAAAAATGCAAAAAAAGCGCGCTTTATGTACGGATTTTTAGGAGGTTGGGCACAGGCAGGGGAATCACTTCGACAGAAACCCCGAAGCAGATACCAAAAGGGGCGCCCTTTTGCAGAGCGACCCCTTGATATTTTTTTGGTTTCGGATTATCGAGCCCCTACGGCCTTGGCCCAGGCGGTTTCAAGCCAGGCGGCGTGGGTGGCAGGGAACTCCTCGCGTTCCACATGGCAGTTCAAACCACAACTGCGCGGAAGGTCGAGCACGAACTCCTGGTAGCTCGTCGAGCAGAAGGTAGGCGTGTGGTCGGCAAAGCGCACCGCCTCGGAGAGGGCTGCACGGAAGTCGCTGCGCAGTGCCTCATCATCGGTCATCTGTTCCACAAACTGCTCGAGGTCGTAGTAGAGGTGAATCGGAAAACTCTCGTAGCCCTGGATTTGGGCGACATCGATGGTGCCATCGTTGGCGGCCACCACCCGGCGCATGGCCTGGGCCAGCGACTCAAGCTTCGCGCAATCGATGAGCGAAATCGCCCCCGAACGCCCCTCATAAAGCTCCATAAAGGCCTCGCACGAGAGACGCAGACCATGATCCTCGCGATAGAGCAACGGAAGAATCTCCTCATAGGGGAAGCCTTCGCCCATCACCTCGATCGGGGAGGCGATGATGTAGTCGGCGCTGTGGCGCAGGTCGTAGAGCGCCTCGACCGAGGCCATGAAACAGGCATCGAAGAGGATGTATTCGTAGTGGAAGGTATCGATAGCCGTCACCAGGTCGGCGATCTCCATACAGTCGTAGCCATCCTGGGCATAGAAGAGGGGCGAGGGGGCATAGGCAGCCGTCGTGCTCCCCTCCCAATCATAGAAGAGGTAGGTGTCAAAAATATCGGAGGGGACCCAACCACCGCCGTGCGAAGAGAGGATCAAGCCGTAGGTATCGACCTCAACCTCCTGTTTGATGAGTTCGAAGACCTCCTTGACAAAGTCGGGATCTACACTCGAGAGCTCCGTGTTATACTCCTGAATGAGTCGTTGCTTGGCCATGCCATCGTCCATGTAGAGTTCCGTCAAACGGGTATAGTTACCACGGTCGTAGAAGATGACAAAACGCGACCCCTCGGGCAGTTGGTAGTAGGCTGTAATGGCTCGCTGCAAGTTGGTGTCCATGAAGGACTCCAAGCCGTTGTCACCCTGCATGAAGAGGATCACGGCATGGCTCTGCGCAGGGGCTTGGGCCTGCGAGGTGGTCATCTGGAGCTGTTTCGTAGCCGTCAAGCCCTCGCGAGCGACGGCCGCAACAATCGTATAACGACACTCCGCCTCCAACTCCGTAAGGGTATGGGTCGTGGGGGCCGAGGCCGAGACCTGCTCACCGCGATCGAGCACCTCGAGGGCCGAAGGGATCTTCTCACCCCCCTTGACACAAAGCCAGGCAGCCTGCGTAGCATTTGCGGGGGTCAGGGTAAAGGTCAGGGTGTAGCTGCCGCACTCACCGGCAGTCAACTCGACCGAGGGCTCGATCGGCGAGGGAACGGGCTCGTCCGAATCGGAAGAGCAAGCGACAGCAAAGAGGAGCGAAAGGAGGAGTCCGAGGCTCCAAAGCGTATGGTTTTTCATAATCATATAATATATGTGTAGTTTTTTAGCGGACACACCACTGCATCCAACGACAAATTTAACTAAAATATATGGGATTCGCAACTCTTTTGGGCACCGGGGAAAAACTTTACCTCAAATTTTTCGCGAAATGGGATAACCATCCCTCCAAATGTTACAATATTGTTAATTTTTTCACGCACTTATTGCAGAATTCGAAGAAAATTCCGATCTTGCAAAAGCAAAACGGAAAAATATTTCCCGAAAAGACAGAAAACAAGAAAGAGGAAAACAAAAAAACACGAAAATCATGAAAAAGAGCCTTTTGTTTCGCACCCTTTTTGCCCTGACAGCCGCCCTCTTCCTGGGCGCCTGCAGCGATAACCCCGCAGAGACCCCCACCCCGGCCCCGAATCCTCCGGTCGAGAAACCGACCGTAACCTTGACGGCCGGAGAGGCCACGCTCGATGCCTTGAGCGTAACCCTTGTCTCCGAGCATACAGAGCTGGTGAAATGGATGTGCTACGCCGAGGAGACTCCGGCCCCCGATGCTGCCACGATTCTGCGCGACGGAACGCAAGCTGAGCCCAATCGCGAGGTAGAGATCACGGTCGATGAGCTCCCCGCAGCCACCACCTACACCTTCGTGGCCGTAGCCGTGGCGGGCAATGAGCAGACCCTCTCGAACCGAGTAACGATGACCACCCTCGAGCCGGAGCCCGATCCCACCGTGGCCCTGGAGTTCCTCTCCGTGACGGAGACGACCGTTACCTTCCGCTTGAGCTCCACCGATGCCGAAGAGGTAAAGTGGATCTACATCGAAAAGGGTTCGCGCGAGTTGAAGGCCGAGCAAGTGTTGCAGTATGGCACTTCGGCCGATGCCAACACCACCGTGGAGATTACCGCCGAGGGGCTTAAGGATGACACCGAATATGAGTTCCATGCCGTAGCAGCCGCCGGAGAGGTGCTCGTCATGGCCGAGCCCTTTGAGGTAAAGACCATCAAGGAGATCCGCACCTATGCGGTGACCTCCGAGAACGCCTCCGTCACCCTCTACAACACCACCTCCTACACGAACTTCTATGTCACCTTCGAGGATAAGGTCAACAACTACACCTTCGTGGCCGACATCTACACCGCCCCCGAGAGCAACTACTTCCCCGAGGGTGAATATGCGCTCGGAGCAGCCGAGCCCGGCAACATCTCGAAGAGCTACACCTCCTTCACCGAGCAGGGCGGCGATCCCCAGAAGTTCTCCGAAGGGTCGATCAACGTAACGGCCACCTTGAACGAAAAACAGCGCACGGTAACCTACCGCATCACGGGCCAACTGACCCTCGAAAGCGGCCACATCGTCACGGTTGCCTACCGCGGAGAGATTGAAGGCATTATCCTCCCAAAGCCGGGTGCTCCCGAGGGTTACTACACCTTCGAGCCGGATCCCTCGAATTTGGCTCCGAAACGCATTACGCGCAACGATGAGCAACCGGGTCAATACACCCTGCGCTTCTACAACAAGGACTCGAGCGAACTTACGCTGGATATCTTGGCCGATCCCGCCCTCTGCGAGAATGGCAACGCCGGACTCCCCGCAGGCACCTACTCGATTGCCGCCGGCACGATGACCAACTACACCAACATCAGCCTCTACTCCCCCTATTGGAGTTGCAACCTCTCCTCGTGCAAGGTGGAGGTATCGTGCGAAGAGGGCGTATACAGCATCGCGGTAGATGCCGAAGGCACCTCATCGGGTACGACCAAGAAGATTTGGATGGAGTATACGGGCGAAATTCAAGAGATGGTTCGCGAGTAACCCCACCAAAAACACACGAAAAAGAGAGCAACCTAAATCGAAAACAACAACGAATACCAACCATGAAAAGAGAATTTTTACATCGTATCGCAGCCGCATCGGCCGCCTTGCTGTTGGCCGTAGGCTTTACGGCATGCTCCTCGAATGAGGAGACCGAGGTAACCCCCACCCCCACCAAGGAGCCCTCGGTGGAGCTCAGCCTCGTGCGTAGCACCTCCAATTCGTTGACCCTGCTGGTCGATACCCAGAATGCAGAGGCCTGCTTCCTGAGCTATGTGGAAAAGGGCGAGAGTGAGCCCACGGCCGAGCAGGTGCTCGCTTCGGGCGTTGAACTTCCCTCGGTAGGTACTACCTACACCGTAGAGGAGCTGACCGCCGAGACCGACTATGTCGTGATCGCCGCCGTTCGCAACGGCCAAAAGAGTGCCACGGCACGCTTGGAGGCCTCGACCCCCAAGGCAGAGGTTGCCGGTGATGTGATCGAACTCAACATGCTCATCGAGGCCCTCTATCGCACGGACAACACGGCCGGTGCCGGCAACTACGAGATCGTAATTGCAAATGCCACCTCGTTGTCGTGGGACGGTGATGCACAGATGGTACTCGACCTCTACAATGTGGCCGACGAGGATCCCATCAATGCAGTCCTCCCCAACGGCGAGTATGCCCCCGCAAACGACTACTCGGCTTTCAGCTACAACCCCTCCTACACCTACATGAGCATCATGGTGGATGGCGAGGTGATTGAGTCGCCCGTAATGGGTACGATCACCGTGGATCGCACGGGCCCGAACTACACCATCACGGTGGAGGGCGAGCTCTTCCTGAACTCGATGCCGGTGAAGGTTTCCTACACGGGCCCGATTCAGTTCATCCAAAGCAATACGGCCACCTACGAGCGTTTCGATAGCGACCAAGAGATCGCCTTCACCCACTCGCAGGGCCGCTACTGGGGCAGTTGGTTCTACCCCTTTGCCGATGAGACGATGTTGGAGCTCTTCCAGGGCGAAATCGACAGCGAAGGTGTCCTCCAGAAGGGATATTACCTCCACCTCTCGAACCTCTACATCGAGAAGATGCTCGACTATACGGCACAGCAGATCGAACTGCCCAACGGCACCTACGAGGTAGTGGAGAAAAACCCTGCCTATGTGAAGACCTATGCCTTGCCCTTCACCTTCGACTACGGCTATTCGACCGAGCTCTTCGGTGAGATGCTCAACCAGGGAACCTATGTAACCTATGTGGATAAGAGCAAGAATGTCAACAAGATCGGCTATGTAGTAGGCGGCAACTTGACCATTGCGGGTTCGGGCAACAACTATCAGCTTACCTTCGACTTCTTGACCGAGGAGGGCATCTCGATTACGGGTACCTACGAGGGTGCGCTCAACATGGGTAACTACAACGACAACGACGAGAACGAGAATTGGATTTCGCGTCCCTGGACCACGCTGACCGAGGACTACACCTACAATTGGAAGCCTGAAACGGCAGGTCTTGCCTTCTTGATGGGCGACTACATCAAGTCGGGCATGGATACCTGGATGTTGATGATCATGGCGTCGAACTCGGAGTATCCGAATGGCTATGGCGACTACTTCACCACAGAGTTGCTCGTGGAGGAGGGTGCCGGTACCACCTTCCCCACCGGAACCTTCCAGGTAAATTGGAGCCTGGGCGACCACACGATGCTCCCGGGTTACTTGAGCTATCAGGGTGCTGTGCTCTTCTCCTACTACGGCGATCTGACCTCCGACGAGGAGGGCTATTCGATGGCCATGGCCGCTATCGAGGCCGGTACGGTAACCATCTCGCAGGTGGGCGACGAGTATAAGTTCGTCTTCGACCTGGAGGATGGCGCCGGCAACAAGATCACCGGTGAGTGGCAGGGTGCCGTAGTGGCCGATGACCTCCGCGACGAAATGGCCGGAAGCGGTGAAGAAGAGGAGGAGGATCACGACCACGCACACGCCCTGAAGATGCAGGCGCTGCGCGTCGCTCGCTAATCAAAACACCCGAGCGCTCGAAAACGAGCCTCGATTGCGACAAAAGGGCTTTGGATAGACTCCAAAGCCCTTTTTTAGCAACCGGCTTGACCAGATCCGAAGCCCCTGCCGTGTAATTCAAAATTTTGCTTTATCTTTGCCCTCGAAACTGAAACTTGAAGCATGCGACAAATCACTTATCTCCTTCTTTTGGCCCTCTGTGCAGGAATGAGCGGATGCTGCACCCCGTGCCGCACCTACCAAAAACAGCAACAACCGCTTATCGACACCGAGTGGCAACTCGTACAGCTCAACGGGCGCAACTTACCCTCCGAAAGCGAGGGCTTCACGCTACACTTCACCCCTGCGGGCGAAGTGCAGGGGATGGCCGCCTGCAACCGCCTGATGGGCTCCTTCACCACCTCGAAAGAGCGCACACTGAAGATCGGCCCCCTGGCCTCGACACGCAGGATGTGTCGCGATCCCCGCGAAGGAGAGTTCTTCGAGGCCCTAAACCGCGTGACACACTACGAGATGGACGGCCCGATGATGATGCTCCTCTCGGAGGGTTCGCTGCTGATGATCCTGCAATCGAAATCCGGCAATAAAGAGTAGGCAAATCTCCCTTTCAGGCCAAAAAAGCGAACTTCGGTTCGCTTTTTTTATTGTTGTTCATTTACTACTGATGCAATAATTTTTAGTTCCCCTTTTTGGGAGCTTCGCTCCATTGGGTCTGTTTGCAATGCGCTTTTCGTGTAAACTCGAAAGCGCATTGCAAACAAATCCCACACCTAAAGGTGCCAAAAAAGGAAAACTAAAAATTGGGGTATTGGTCAAATCACTAAAATATAAAAATATTGACATTCCCCCTAAATCCCCCTTTGACAAAGGGGGACTTGTCGCGCAGGCATAACCTGCGCTCCTAATTGCAACTCGGAAGGGTGAAGAAAAATATTTTTCAAATCAAAAAATACAAATCGAGAAACTATGATTTAGGTTTCAATTATTTTGTGCATTCTTTGCGGAATTTATTGCATCAGTAGTATTGTTCATTGCTCAATCTTTCGTATCTTTGTCCCTTGATTCGGTAAAGAAAAATATAAAACAACAAGATAGATGAAGATCGAACAGTTTATTTTGGAGGCCGCCACCCGCTCGGTGGAGGCGCTCTATGGTCAGCTCGAGGGCGAGCAGTTGCAGATCCAGAAGACGCGCAAAGAGTTTGAAGGCGACTTTACGATGGTGGTCTTCCCGCTGCTGAAACGTAGCCGCAAGTCGCCCGAGGCTACTGCCACGGAGATTGGTGAGCACCTGGTGGCCAACAACCCCGAGATCAGTGCCTTCAATGTGATCAAGGGCTTCTTGAACCTCGCCTTGAGCGAGAAGTTCTGGGCCGAGCGTTTCGAGGAGGTACGCCTCAACGAGAGCCACGGCCAGGGCACCCCGACGGGTCGCACGGTGATGATCGAGTACTCGTCGCCCAACACCAACAAGCCCCTCCACCTGGGCCACATCCGCAACAACCTGCTGGGATACTCGGTAGCCGAGATCCTGAAGGCCAACGGACACCAGGTAATCAAGGCCAATTTGGTCAATGACCGCGGTATCCACATCTGCAAATCGATGCTTGCCTGGAAGCTCTACGGCGAAGGCGAGACCCCGCAGTCGTCGGGCATGAAGGGCGACCACCTGGTGGGTAAGTACTATGTGGAGTTCGATAAGCACTACAAGGCGCAGATCAAGGAGCTCGTAGCAGAAGGCATGGCCGAAGAGGAGGCCAAGAAGCAGGCCCCCATCATGCTCCAGGCCCAGGAGTGGCTCCGCAAATGG
>CAJGDL010000046.1 GCA_904502075.1 uncultured Alistipes sp. | reverse complement strand
TTGAGGTTTCCGCCAACTCGTGGAGTGATGTTGAGTTCGCTCAACTGATTCCCCGAGCAGGAGAGAAGTTCCAATCGGCTATTGGTCGAAAGGTCTAATTTCGTAAGTTTTGCGTTGTCGCATGTCAAGGTGTTCAACTCGTTGTTGTTGTCTGTGTTGAGTGTCGAGATTGCCGTGGAGTCCATCCCGAGCGACCTTAATTTTTCGTTCTTGGAGATGTCGATTGAGGTTATGGGATTTTCAGACAAAACGAGGCTGACCAACTCGCTCAAAGCAGAGAGGTCGATCGAATACAACGAGTTGCTACTCAAATCAAGAAATGCAAGTTTCTTGTTGTTTTTCAGGGAGATTGAATTGAGGCCGCACCTCATCAGTTCGAGCGTCTCCAAGGCTGCGTTTTGTGATAGATCCAAGGTTTGCAACTTGGCTCCGAAGAGTCGAAGGGTCCGCAGCCGAGGACAGTAGCGGAGGTCAAGCGAGGGGAAGGCGCAATTGTAGGCTTCCAGCGTCTCCAACTCCTCGCAGTAGCGTACATCGAGGCTCTTAAGGTGCTGTTCGGTGGTGTAGATCGTAAGGCGCTTCAGACGCGAACCGCTCACCAAGAGTTCCTCGATCTCCGACGAGGGGATCACCAACTCCTCGAGGCGGGTGTGGCTGACGTTGAGTCGCTTGAGGTGGCACTGCCCTTGGGCGAGGGAGAAGCGGAGCTCTTTTAAGTTCGAGTTGTGCGAGAGGTCAAGCTCCGTAAGTACCGAAGAGCGAACCTCTAAGGCCTCGAGATTTTTAAAATATTCGATTCCCTTCATCGAGATAAAACGGCTGTAATCGGCCTGCTGCTCGGGGGTATCCTCGTCGTAGATGATACGCTCGGCACGCTCGGCCTCGGCCATCGAGAGCTTGCCATCGCCGTTCGTATCGAAACGCACCAGGCAGTAGCGGGCAAAGTAGGGGTCATCGATTACCTCCATCACATCGTTCACCAGGGGAAGCTCCTCGGGTTCGGTCAGTTCCGGAAGTTCGGGGATATGGGTGGGCTGATCGGGAATGATCAGTACCTCTTCTTTGCAGGCCGTCAGCAGTGTGGCCGCTATCAGGATCCAAAAAAATCGTTTCATTGTTTGTTTGGTTTGTTTTGTTTTGAATATGGGTTATCTCCACTCCAGGCGGGCGCGAACGGCGGCGGTTCCTTCGCTTGAGATCTCGAAGAGGTCGCACTCCTCGCGCTCTTCGTAACCGATCTCGAGAGTCTGTCCGTAGCGACATTCGTGCTGGAAATTGACATCGAGGCGCAGCGGGCGATCCTGCTCGAAGCGTTCGAGCGGCAGGCGGTCGAGCATCATTTCGAGGTAGCGCAGCGTGTTAACGTGACGGTTGAAGTCAATGTCGCTATATACCACATCACGAACGACTTTCACCTGCGCGTCGATGGCTCCAAGACGCTTCGGGGCCTCGGTCGGCGAGGGGCACTCCACAAGGTATTTTCCGTAGTTCTCGGCAATGGTGGGGGTCGTCAGGTCGATTGGGCGGCGCGTGGTGAGGTCGATCATGCACCATTGAGTTACCACGCGCCCGAAGATCTTCCCCTCGTTGTCCTGTACCGTGAAATTACGGGTGGACATCATGCGACCGTAGTCGCTCACCCAGGTGGTGATCGAAAAATCGGTGTACTGCTCGGGGCGGTGGTCAAACTCCACGGCCATGCGCAGCAGTACCCACGAAAAATTCTCTTTATTCAAGGTGTCGGTGCCGAATCCTTTGCGTTGGGCATCCACTCCAGCCACACTCAGCACCGCGTTGGTCAAAGCGGCTACCGAGGCACGCATTGTGAAATCAACCCACTGCGGATCGACCCGATAGGCGTAATGTGTCTTCTCTGCCATTGTTTTTTTCTCTAATTTGTAACAAAAGTAGGGATTTTTTTGTAAATTTATACCGAGAAAGTTGGCAAAGCAATAAAAAATATCGAAAAACAATAAAAAATATTTGTTTTTCGGCATAAAGTGAGTATCTTTGCCGAAGAAATCTTCTCGCCACGTAGGTGAAAAGAAAACTCGAATGTGTAAAAAATGGAAAAGTGTGAAAAGAGAGCCCTGAATCGCCGACTGATGTTGATCTATGTCGGCTATTTCTTGCTGTTGGCTACCGCCTTCATCTACAGTTTTCTGCCCCTTTGGCAGATCGGGCTCCGCAATGGCTATAATTTGGGGAGTGCCGAGGCCCGCTCGTTCGATCGAGAGAACTTTTATATGGTGGCCGTACGCCCGCTTCCCCTCGATCACCTCTCCGACCCCGGGGTGCAGGCTCTGGAAAATTCGTCGTTGAAATTGACCCCCTATGAGGCTTTTGCCACGATCCGGGTCAATCGTGCCGATGTGTCGGATGAATTTGTTGCTCAGATGGATCAATACGCGATCACAATCTTTGGACTGAACCTCCTGTCGATGTTGGTTTGGTGTGTGTTTATCGTACTGATTGCGCTGATCATCAATTCGATGCGTTGTTCGATTCGCGACCAGCGTCCCCTGCCGGCCAAGAACATCCTCTACATGCGTCTGATCGGTGGCTTTGTGATTCTGAATGTGCTTCTCGAGTGGATTGTGCTCCATCTAGGCCACCGCATGGTCGCCCTGGTTTCGGAGGAGATGCCCGAGGCCTTTGCCCGTGTGATTCCCGACTACTATACGGCCGTGTTGGGTCTGCTGATCCTCTTTGCTGCGGAGATCTTCGCCGTGGGTAGCCGCTTGAGCGAAGAGCAGAAGTTTACGATTTAATTCAAGGCTTAATATGATTCGTAGAAATACCATGATAAACAGCACGAAAATAAAGGGGGGGGGAATTTAGATATGGCGATAATTATCAACATAGACGTGATGATGGCCAAGCGCAAGATGTCGCTTGGCGAGCTCTCGGAGCGCGTGGATATCACCCCCGCCAACCTCTCGATCCTCAAAAACGGCAAGGCACGAGCCATCCGTTTTTCAACCCTCGAGGCCATTTGCCGTGAATTGCAGTGTCAGCCCGGGGACATCATTGAGTATCGGGAAGAGGAGTAGGCAGGGAGAATTCAAAATTCAAAATTCAAAATTCAAAATTCAGAATTTCGATTCGAGTTGGAGACCGAAAAAGAGAGATACGACAGAGAGAAAGCAATATAATCATAAGACCAAGAAAACAGAAAACTAAACCAATTAACCAACGTACTATGAAAAGATTCTTAATCAGCATTGTTGCCTTGGTGGCAGCAATGGGTGCTTGGGCACAGGAGGCGGGTCAGAACCCCATGCTGCAGCCCTTGCCCAATGATCCGGCGGTACGCATCGGCCTTCTGGAGAATGGCATGCGTTATTACATCCGTCACAATGAGAAACCGAAGGATTTGGCCAACTTCTGGATTGTCTACGATGTAGGTGCCATCCAGGAGGAGGACGATCAGCAGGGTCTGGCTCACTTCCTCGAGCACATGGCCTTCAATGGCACGAAGAACCTGCCCGGTAAGCAGCTCATCGAGTATTGTGAGAAGGTGGGTGTGGCCTTTGGTCGCAACCTGAACGCAGCCACGAGCTGGGACTACACCTTCTATCAGCTCAACGATGTACCCGTAAAGCGTGCCGGTGAGTTGCGCGAGGGTGTGGTTGATTCGATGCTCCTGATCTTGCACGACTGGTCGCACTTCATCGCCCTCGAGGGCAAGGAGATCGACTCGGAGCGTGGTGTGATCATGGAGGAGTTGCGTACCACGGACGGTGCTCAGCGTCGTGCCTCGATGAAGCTCATCGAGTCGCTTGGCAAGGGTACCCGCTATGCCGAGCGCAACCTGATCGGTCACCTCGATGGCTTGGCTTCGTTCCCCCACTCGGCTATCCGCAACTTCTACGAGAAGTGGTATCGCCCCGAGTTGATGACCTTCATCGTGGTAGGTGACATTGATGTGGATCAGATTGAGCAGAAAATCCGCGCTCTGATGGCCGATGTGCCCGTATCGCCTGCCGATGCGGCACAGAAGGAGGTGATCATGATCCCCGACAACCAGGAGCCCATCATCTCGATCTTCACCGATCCCGAGATGCAGCGTTCGCAGGCTACGCTCTATGTGAAGCACCAGGCCCTCCCGAAGGAGGTGAACTCGACGATCATGGCCTCGTTGATCAGCATGATCGACAGCTACCTCTCGGTGATGGCCAACGCCCGCCTGGAGGAGATCACCATGAAGCCCGAGGCTCCCTTCTTGAGTGGTTACATCTATAACGGTTCGGTGGGTATCATGCCTACGCTCGAGACCGCCATGTTGGGTGTAACGACCAAGGATGGTGAGCTGGCCCAGGGTTTTGCTGCCGCACTGCTCGAGTTGGAGCGTCTGCGTCGCCACGGCTTCACGCTCGGTGAGTTTGAGCGTGCCAAGGCGCAGATCCAGGCCCAGATCGACCGTCAGTATGCCAACCGCAACGACAACATGCACCACCACTATGTACAACGCTACATGAATAATTTCCGCCTCAATTCGGCGATTCCCGATGCCGAGACGGAGTATCAGGTAGACTCGCAGCTGCTGCAGATGATCACCGTGGATATGGTGAACGCCCGTCTGAAGGAGCTCTTTACCGACCACAACCAGGTGGTATGCATCAACGCTCCCGAGAAGGAGGGCTTGCAGAACCCCACCGAGGAGATGGTGCTCTCGATTCTCAAGGCTGTGGCTGCCCTGCCCGCTGAGGCTGTGGAGCCCTATGCCGACACGACGGTCATCGAGCCGCTGGTGGCTCCCGATGCTCCGCTGAAGGGTTCGGCCGTGAAGAGCGAGGTGAAGAACGAGACGCTGGGTACCATTGAGTGGACCCTCAAGAACGGCACGAAGATCGTGGTGAAGCCCACTACCTTCAAGGCCGACGAGGTACTCTTCTTCGCCCGTGGTAACGGTGGTTCGTCGATGATTGCCGATGCTGACGAGGCGGCCATTGCCGAGCAGTTCCTCCCCACGTTGCGTGGTATGATGGGTGTATCGAAGTTCTCGGCCGTAGAGCTCCAGAAGCAGCTCTCGGGCAAGAACGTAAGCCTCGCCCCCTCGGTTGGTCAGATCACCCAGGGTCTGCGCGGTAACGCCTCGCCCAAGGATATCGAGACCCTCTTGCAGCTCGTTTACTTGAACTTCACGGCTCCCCGCTTCGATGAGGGTGATTTCCAGACCTTCTACAACCAGTATAAGAACTACCTGGTGAACATGAACTCGAACCCCGACTACCTCTTCCAGAAGGAGCTCGTAGGTACGATTTATGGTGGCAATCCCCGCTCGCAGATCATTTCGGCCGAGCTGCTTGACAAGGTGAAGTTCGAGCGTCTTTCGGCCATTAACGCCGAGCTCTTCCCCGATGCCAACGAGTTCACCTTCACCTTCGTGGGTAATGTGGATGTAGAGGCTCTGAAGCCCTTGGTAGAGAAGTATATCGGTTCGATCCCCACCACCTCGAAAGTACTCAAAAAGGTAGACGACGGTCGTGCTCTGGTGAAGGGTCAGGTGAAGAAGGACTTCAACGTAGCCATGCAGCAGCCCAAGGTAAGCCTCTTCGTAGGTCTTTCGGGTAATGTGGACTACACGCTCAAGAACAAGCTCACGATGCGCCTGCTGACCGAGGCCATGTCGAGCCAGTACCGCGAGATTATCCGTGAGCAGATGGGTGCCACCTACTCGATTGGTGCCTCGGGTATGATCGACTACTACCCCACCTCGGAGTTCTTTGTACAGATTGGATGCGACACCAACGAGCGTCAGGCCGACCATGTGGTGGCTACGATCATGTCCGAGCTTGCCAAGATTTACCTCAATGGCCCCTCGGTAGAGAACATTGAGAAGACGCGCGAGTTCCTCCTCAAGCACTACAAGGGTACGCTTGAGGTGAATGGCGATTGGCTCAGCTACCTCATCGAGTACAACGAGACGGGTCTGGACTATGTGAACGACTACGAGCAGACGCTCAAGTCGATCACGGTCGACGACGTAAAGGCCATGGCCGGCTTGCTCCTCAGCGAGGGCAATGTCAGCAAGGTGATTATGCGCCCCGCGAAGTAATCTTAAATAGATAGGGCCGCCTCGGCGGCTCCTCTTAAGCCAAGCCCGAATGGAATCCATTCGGGCTTTCTTTATGCGCTCGTACTTTGATCAACTGCTGAAAAACGATGCAATAGGTCGTTCTCCTTGCAACGTATGATACAGAATAAGGGGCATTCGGGGTGTTGGAGGCGAAGGGGGTTTAAGGTCTACGGGTGCCGATAAAAGAGTTTTGATCTTGGAATTGTGGGGCTTGCAGGAGATTGCCACGTCGCCTTCGGCTCCACGCATTGACCGACTTATAGGGAGCCGATTTCGACTTAACGCCACTATTGATTTTCACCCCCCCCATTTTTAATTTTAGAGGAGCAGATTTTGCGCCGACATGAAATTGGGGCGGATGGATAGTACTCATCGTACATTCCATTCGCCCCAATGATTGAGGTGCAAAATATGCCCTATAAAATTAAAAAGAGAATAGGATAAAGAGCTGCGCCGTCAATACGCGTAGGAACATCACAACGGGATAGACCGTAGCGTAGCTGATGGCGGGCATATCGTTGCCGGCCGTCGAGTTGGCATAGGCCAGGGCCGGGGGGTCGGTCATAGCACCCGACATCAGACCCATCATCGTGTAGTAGTTGAGTTTCAGCACCACACGGGCGAAGATACCGACAATCAGCAACGGAAGAATCGTGATGATGGCTCCGTAGCCGATCCAACGCCAACCGCCCTCGGCAATCGTGGAGAAGAATCCGTCGCCGGCACCGATACCCACGGCGGCCAGGAAGAGGGCGATACCCACCTCGCGCAACATGAGGTTGGCACTCATCGTGGTATAGGTAACCAGGTGGAAGTGGGGTCCGAAGCGACCGATCAGGAGGGCGATGATCAGCGGGCCGCCGGCCAAACCGAGCTTCACGGGTTGGGGTACATTCATCAAGGGAATCGAGCCGAGCATCACACCCAGGGCGATACCGATGAAGATGGTGATCAGGTTGGGCTCGTTGAGCTTCTTGAGCGAGTTGCCGAGCAGGGCCTCAACCTTCTCGATCCCCTTCAACGTACCCACCACCATCACGCGGTCGCCAATCTGAAGCTCCATGTTCTGGTAGGGAATCAGATCGACACCGGCACGGTTTACACGCGTAATGTTGATGCCGAAGCGGGTGCGGAGTTTCAGGTCGGCAAAACGCTTGCCGTTGATGCTCGAGCGGGTAATCAGAATACGGCGCGACACAAGCTCCGAGTTGGGGGTGTTCTTACCCCACTCCTCGTCGGTCATCTCCACCTTGTGGCCCAGGAAGGCGATCACCGCCGGCATATCCTCGGGCGAGGAGATGATCAGAAGCTTCTCGTGGAGTTTCAGCACGGTTTCGGCCTCGGCGATGGTGATCGAACCGTCGGCATGCTGAATGCGTGAGATGACAAACGAACGGTTCACCAACTGGCGCACATAGCCCACCGTCTTGCCATCGAGGATGTCGTTGGCAAACTCCAGCGAAACGCGCTCGGGCATCTTGTGCTCTTGGCTGATGGCCTTCAGCCCCTCATCCTCCTTCTTGAAGTTGATGCGCATCACATAGCGAACGATAAGCATTGAGAGGATGATACCCACCACACCGAGCGGATAGGCCACGGCATAACCGAGGGCGATGTTCGGGTCGTTGATGCCCGTAGCATCGGTGTAGGCCTGCTGGGCGGCACCCAATCCCGGGGTGTTGGTTACGGCTCCCGAGAGAATACCCACCATGGTCGGAATATCTACCCCCGTCACCAGGTGGAGGATGTAGGCGGTCAGCACACCTAATAATACAATGGCCGAGGCGAGCGACACGAGGGTCATACCCCCCTGCTTGAAAGAGGAGAAGAAACCCGGGCCCACCTGCAAGCCGATCGAGAAGACGAAGAGAATCAGACCAAACTCCTTGACAAAGTGTAATACCTCGTCGTCGATGGTCATTCCGAAGTGGCTCAGGAAGATACCCACGAAGAGAATCCAGGTGATGCCGAGCGAGACTCCGCCGATCTTAACTTTTCCGAGCAGAATACCACCCGTGATGGCCAAAGCCAATGTCAGCACTGCGTGAGCAATGCCGTTTCCGCAAAAAAGCGCGTATAACCAATCCATTTTGTTGGGTTTTGTGTTTCGATTTTCGGCCGTCCAAACCTCGAAACCGTTAGTAGTGTTATATTTGGCCACAAAAGTAGCCATAATTTCCGAATAACCAAACCTTTTTCGGAAATTCAAAAATCAAATTTCAAATTTCAAAATTTTGGGTTGATCCCAAATGGATATTCCTCCGTATCGGATTTTAATCGGCTATACTCGCAACCATGAGGCATTAGAGTCAGTAAAGGTATTTGCGAGGAGCGTAAAAAGAGCCGAAACCCGAAAATAAATCTTCGTTTCTCATCCCAAATACAAAAAAATATTCTTATCTTTGTCTTGCTGAGTGGAAAGGGCTTCTCGTCCGAACCACAAAGCCGGCTATCAACCCAATAAAGAACTTTGTTTTTAACCTCATACAAACAAAACGATGAAGAAACTTTTCCTTTTGATGCTACTTATATGTGGCGTAACCGCAACTTCTTTTGCGCAGAGTGATTGGAAAGTCCGCTACCAGGGCGAGTTGAACTTAGGTTATGCCACGGGAGGCAAACTTAAGATGGATTTCAATGGTCAAAACGAAAAGGTCAAGACCAATTTCTCACGCCCCCTTTTGGAGACCATTCATGGTGTGCGTGTAGGCGACTACCTCTTTGGAGGTTTGGGTCTCGGTGTGCAGTATGCCCATGGAGATCTCAGCGAGGAGGTCGTACATTCAGAAGACTGGGATACCGCCATGATGCCGATCTTCTTTAACTTGAAGGGTTATTACCCGATAAAGAAGCATTTTGCTCCCTATATCTCATTGAGCCTTGGTGCCACCGCCGTTCTCGCTTCGGATATGAATAAAAGTAAATCAAACTCGGGCTCACGCCCCGGTCATCAAGGACTCGGCATCGATAAATACAATTGGAGCAACTCCTCGGAAACAAAACTTAAAGGTGGCTTCTACTGCGATTTCGGTGTAGGCTTTACGGCTCGCAAGTTCAATTTTAACCTCGGTCTGATGCATCAGGGGCTGAAACTTGTGCAGAAAAAAGAGCAATATAACAATAGAACCGGAGTGGACAGCAATAGCTCTAAAACCAAAATGTCGGTTACCTCGTTCTATGCGAAATTGGGTGTGAAATTCTAATAGGCGGTCGCACTCTTCAAGTAATAAGTTGGTGCCCGAACTCAATCAGGAGTTCGGGCATTTTTTTGTGAATCGAGTATAAATTTTGGTGGAAAGACTCCGACTCCGAACGAAAAAGAGGTCCTCAAAGCCCTCCATTATACTTTCAACCTTACAACGCCTCACGACCGGGAGTCGAACGGCCGCCGCAGCCGAGCGGCAAAAGGGAGGCATTGGATTGCAAAACGGGCGTAAAGCCTATGGCTAAAAGGATTGGCGATGGTGACGAGAAAATTTATTTACTCGGCATTATCGCCAATGCTTTTAACTTGCTTGCAAGTCGCGCGTTTTGCTATCTAAGCAAATGACCCTATATTTGTCCGAGGCGCCACCGGCTGAGCGCGACCCTCAGCGAAACGAAAAAAGAGGTCTGAATATGACCTCTTTTTGAAGTGGAGCTGAGGGGAGTCGAACCCCTGTCCAAACAAGGAACCCGAAAGCTTTCTACACGTTTAGCCGACCATTTCGTCCTTCTCTTCCGACCCGGCAGGCGGCGGCCTAATCGGAAGCCCAGCCTCTAAATTTAGCACGATAACCGAGGCGCATATCGCACGATCTCCAAATTGATGATACCCCGTATGAGCCACTGTTAAGGAGCGGAACTGTCGCCCGGGATACTCGTCGCACGGTTATCCTTGAACCACGCGATTAAGCCTCCATTTCCTTGAAATTAGGCAGCGAGTGCATAGCTGTTATTGCCATTTGTAGTTTGAGCGTCGGGATTAACGAGCCGCCACACAGCGCTCGACGTGCTTACAATCAAACTCTACCTGCTGTCAAAACCGGTCAGCCCCTGATTGCAGGTGCAAAGATAGTGAAAATTCAAAATTTGGAATTCAAAATTCAAAAATATTTTGTATCTTTGACCGAATTAAACGGTAACAACGATGAAACGACTTGCAAATATTATGCTGTTACTCCTCGCGGTGGGTGTTTTGATCGCCCTTGGGGAGTGGGCCTTCGGGAAAAAGGAGGCCGCAAAGCCCGCTTTCGAGGGGGCGGTGCTGCGTATCGAGGCCTTGGAGCAGGCAAAAACAATTCAAAAACAAGATACTATGAGCGAAAAGAAACTCTATGCCATCATCGAGACCGAGAAGGGTGTGATGAAGGCCGAACTCTACAAGGACGAAACGCCCGGCACGGTGCAGAATTTTGTTGATCTGGCCAACCACAACTTCTACGATGGTCTGACCTTTCACCGTGTGATCCCCGACTTCGTAATTCAGGGCGGCTGCCCTCGAGGCGATGGTACGGGAGGCCCGGGCTACCGCATCAAGTGTGAGACCTCGGCTCCGCGTCAGTACCACGACCGCGGTGTGATGTCGATGGCCCACGCCGGCAAGGATACGGGTGGCTCGCAGTTCTTCATCTGCCACTGCCGCGAGAATACGCAGCACCTGGATGGCCGCCACACCTGCTTCGGCAAGGTGATCGAGGGGTTGGATGTGATTGACGACATCTGCCCGGGCGATCGTATGCTCTCGGTGAAGATTGTCGAGGAGTAGTCGTTAATGGGTCGGTATGGCGGGCGCAACCCCGCCATACCGCTCTTTTTTTGCAATCATCATTTGGAGGTTCGTTATGGAGCAAACCGCAAAACGCGTGGTGAGCCTGCGCAATGTTTCGATCTATCATGCCGGAGGAGACTTCGGTCAATATTCGGCCAAGCGATTGGTTCGGGAGGGAGAGATGATACTCTCGGATATTCACCTCGAAGTTTGTGAAGGTGAGTTTGTCTATCTCATTGGGCGTGTGGGAAGTGGAAAATCATCACTTCTGAAAACACTCTATGCCGAACTGCAACTTTTGGTGGGAGAAGGAGAGGTTGTGGGCTTTGATTTGAGAAGGCTGAAAAGAAGCGAAATCCCCTACCTGCGCCGTCGCATCGGTATTGTCTTTCAGGACTACCAACTTCTGACCGATCGCAATGTATTCCGCAACCTATACGATGTGATGCGGGCCACGGGTTGGAAAAAGGAGGAGGCCATTCGCCAACGCATCGACGAGGTGCTCAGGTTGGTGCAACTCGATACCAAAGATTATAAAATGCCCTTCGAACTCTCGGGTGGCGAGCAACAGCGCCTGGTGATCGCTCGTGCGCTGGTCAATAAACCGAAGTTGCTGTTGGCCGACGAGCCTACAGGCAACCTCGACCCGGTGACGGCCGACGGCATCATGAAGATTTTTCAAGATATTGCCGCCTCGGGAACGGCCGTGGTGATGTCGACCCACAATACGGCCCTCATTGAGGACTACCCTGCCCGTACGCTGCTCTTCGCGAAGGGGCGAATGCAGGAGATCGACGTAGAGGATTTGTTGAAAATTTAAGCCTTGCAAATATTTTTAGCTATGCTAAAAAGGTGTTGCAAAATTGAAAAAAAATACCTACTTTTGTACGTTATTTCGATACAAAGAAAATGAGTACGGATTTGGAAAATGTAAAACGACAGGAAGAGGAGTATTCCGCGTCGAATATTCAGGTTCTTGAAGGCCTGGAGGCAGTGCGCAAGCGCCCCGCGATGTACATTGGCGACATCGGCAAGAAGGGTCTGCACCACTTGGTGTATGAGGTGGTCGATAACTCCATCGACGAGGCTTTGGCGGGCCACTGCTCCGATATTTTCGTTACGATCAACGAGGATAACTCGATCTCGGTGAAGGACAACGGTCGCGGTATTCCGCCCGATTGGCACGAGAAGGAGGGTAAGTCGGCCCTGGAGGTGGTGTTGACTGTGCTGCACGCCGGAGGTAAGTTCGATAAGGGGTCCTACAAGGTATCGGGCGGTCTGCACGGCGTGGGTGTTTCGTGTGTGAATGCCCTTTCGACCCTGCTGATTGCGGAGATTCACCGCGGAGGCAAGATCTACAAGCAGACCTACTCGAAGGGTG
>CAJGDL010000045.1 GCA_904502075.1 uncultured Alistipes sp. | reverse complement strand
GGTGCGAAGAATATCTTGCTCAATATCTCGGTGGATAAGGCCGAGAACCTGATTTATCAGGAGGTGATCGAGATTCTGAATTTCATTCAGGCACATGCCAGCATCAAGCAGGAGGATGGTTCGGTACATACGGCCAACATCATCTGGGGTACGAGCGAGAAGAAACAGTTGGGCAAGGCCCTCGAGTTGGTGGTGGTGGTCACCGGATTCGACGACGCCGAGGTAGCCCCCCAGCCCACCTTCCACCGACAGCCCGTGGCTCCTCGCCCCGCTGCACAACCCGAAAGCCCCCTGAAACCCATCGGCGAGAAGAAGGCTGTGCCCACGATCCCCCCCGTGCAGCAACCCGACGACCCTGTCGTGTTGGGCAAGAAGGAGAATCGCTACGAGGGGATCGAGCAGATCTACGATGTGCCGGCCTACCTGCGTCGCGAAGCCCCCATTGTAGCCGTAGCAAGCGGAGAACGCCACAAAGAGGTGCTCAAGGAGGAGTTTGAGAGCCCGAAAGAGCCCGAAAAGAGTGCTTCGCTCTTCGATTTGTAATTATAACCGAAAACCGATACCCCTTGGAGAGTACCCCCATCCTTACCCTGAACGCCTACGGGCCCGAGGTTTGGCTGCTTTTGGCGGCCACCCTGCTCTTGCTCTGCCTTTCGGCCCTCGCTTCGGGCTCCGAGACCTCGTTTTTTTCGCTCACGCACAACGATATTCACACCCTGCGTGAACAAAAAAACTCCTCTTCGGAGGCAATCTTAAAGTTGCTTTCGAATGTCGATCAACTCTTGGCCACCATATTGGTACTCAACAATTTGGTTAACATCTGCATCGTCATCCTCTCATCCAACCTCATCGACGCGGTCTTCACCTTCCACCGCTTCGAGTTTCTCTTCAAGACGGTAGTTGTCACCTTCCTCTTGTTGCTCTTCGGCGAGATCCTCCCTAAGGTCTTAGCGCAGACCGTGCCGGTGAAATTTGCCTCGATGATGGCGCGCCCCTTGCAGTTCTTCCAGTGGGTGTTGTTCCCCTTTACTTACATCCTGCTGCGCACGGGGAGCCGCTTGAGCGAAAAGGCCGCCCACCACAGCGAGCTCTCGATCGACGAGCTGGCCGATGCCGTGGATATGACCAAGGATGCCACCCCCGAGGAGCACGAAATCCTCACGGGCATCGTCAATTTCGTCAATACGGAGGTCGAGGAGATCATGCGCCCGCGTGTCGATCTGACGGCCGTCCCCCTCACCGCCCCCTTTACGCAGGTGATGCGCACGGTGGTCGAGTCGGGATTCTCGCGCATTCCGGTCTACGACGAAGACCTCGACAACATCCGTGGCCTGCTCTTTGTGAAGGATCTGCTGCCCCACATCAACCGAGGCGACGAATTCGGTTGGCAACAGCTCATCCGCAAAGCCTACTACGTCCCCGAGCATAAAAAGATCAACGACCTGCTGGAGGAGTTCCAGTCCAACAAGGTCCACATGGCCATCGTGGTCGACGAGTACGGATCGACCCTCGGCTTGGTATCGCTCGAAGATATCATTGAGGAGATCGTGGGCGAAATCTCGGACGAGAGCGATGCCGACGAGAAGTATTTCACCCGCCTCGACAAACACACCTATCTCTTTGAGGGTAAGACCCATATCGGAGATTTCGAGCGCATTCTGTCGCTCGAGGAGGATCTCTTCTCCGACCTCAAGGGCGAGGCCGAAACGCTGGCCGGCCTACTCCTGGAACTCAAGCGCAACTTCCCGAAAAAGGGGGACGAATTCACCGCCCACGAGATCCGTTTTGTGGTCGACACCCTCGAGGGACACCGCATCGACAAGATCAAAGTGATCCTCCCCAAGGAGTAAACCCCTGCCCCATGGAGAGCCGCTTCACACTACACTCCCCCGAGGGGGGATGGCTTCGCATCGAGCCTCTGTCCCTGGAGCACGAAACCCTGCCTCTGGTGAGCGAAGAGGATCGCCGCCGAGCAGCCGAACTCACCTCCCCAGAGCGTCGTCGCGAGACCCTCGCGTGGCGTGCTCTGCTCTACCGGGAATTGGGGATGATCCCCATCACCTATGCCCCCTGCGGAGCCCCAGAACTCCCTCAAGGAGAGGGTTTTATCGGCGTGTCGCACAGCCGTACACAGGTCGCCCTCTGCTACTCTCCCCAGGCCCCATGTGCCGTGGATATCGAGCGCGAAGATCGCCACTTCGAGCGTATCAAGTCGCGCTACCTAACCTCTTCAGAACAACAGCTCAGCCACCACCCCGCCTTTCTGTGCATCGCCTGGTGCGCCAAGGAGTGCCTCTATAAACTTGCCCGCCGTCGCGAACTCGACCTTCTTCGAGACCTTCAACTCCTTAAAATTCAATTTACAACCCCCGAGCAAGGAGCAATCGAATGTCGCCTGCTCGATCAATATTTCACCCTCAATTTTCGCCACATCGACCCCGAGTGGGCCGTCTGGAAGTTGTAGCGCGAAAGCGGCTGAATCCAAAAAAAACCGAATTGTCCGAAAAGGTGGTGTGAGTTGAAAAATGCTTTAGGAGGTCGGGTAGAGCCCGACCTCCTAAAGACAAACCTCGTCATTGCGAACTTTTGCATTTTAAAAGCTGGCGAAAAGCGAAGGTAATCCATGCAAAAGTGAGGCAATCTTCCGCTTTCTCTCTACCACAGATCGCCACAAACCGCCTAATCGAAAAGGCGGTTGAACGACTCCGTAACTCCTTAATAATCGGAAGATCCCCACGAATTTCGATGTTGACAAACGCCTCTTCACAACGCCCTAAAATCGAAATTCTCGGGATGACTTGTTGTGTTTACAAAACAACAAAGAGAGGACTCCTGCCGAAATCCTCTCTGTTATACAGCAAATCCTATAAGCCGGGGCCAAGTCCCCCTTCTCAAAGGGGGATTTAGGGGGATTGTCAACCTCTTTGGTACAGAACCCACAACCCAAAAGAAAACAAAGAGAGGACTCCTGCCGAAATCCTCTCTGTTGTACAGCAAATCCTATAAGCCGGGTTCTGTACTTGCACTCTTGCGATGCAAGCCCCCATCATTTATCTACGACGGCAGTCTCCTGCCGCCTCCAGCAACCTACCCCCCGACATTGGACGAGCAACCCTTAATTGTCGGTATACATGGTCTTGCAACCCGCGAGATGTACTGCCGATAGACATTGCTGCCATCGCGGTGGGCTCTTACCCCGCCTTTTCACCCTTACCCCGCCCGCTAAAAAGCGGGTCGTGGCGGTTCTTTTCTGTTACACTTGCTATCCCCTCACGAAGATCAGGCCGTTAACCTGCGCGGTGCTCTGCGTTGCCCGGACTTTCCTCCCCCTGCGCGTGGCAGGCAGCGATAGGGCGGACTTGCGGGGGCAAAGGTACAAAATAATTAGGAATTCGGTGTGAAGAGTGAGGAATTATTTCGAATTATTTACAAGGGCATTAGGGGCATTAGGGGAGGATTCCTCATTCCTAACCCTAATTACAGTCCCGGCCACTTGATGGGCCATTTTTATTGTTCTATTCTTCCTATTTTACCCTAAATTTTACCCTTTTATTGTTCTTTTGTTCGGATTTCGGGGGGGGGTAGTTTTGAAAAGTAAAAAAAAAATATTTACTTTTAAGCGAAAATTTGAATCACAAAACATTTATCATTAAATTTCAAACCTATGAAAAAGCTCTATTTTATGCTGTTGGCGATGGGTCTTTTTTTCGGTCTGAGCGCATGTAGCGAGGAGAATACCGAAACCCCGACCCCTACGCCCAACCCGACCATCCAAATCGACGAGACCGAGGTGGTGATTCCCGCCTTGGGTGCCACCGTATGGGTGAACTACGAGATCACGAACCCGATCGAGGGGGAGAGCCTGAGTTATGAGGCCGCCGCCGAGTGCTGGGCCACGGTGGATCTCTCGGCCACCGGAGCCATCAAATTCACGGCCCCGAAGAACGAGACAGGCGAAGAGCGCACTGCCGAGCTGGTCTTCAACTACAAGAATGCCGAAGCGGTCACCGTATCGGTAAGCCAACCCGCCTGGGAGGCTCCCATCACGCTGACGTTGAACGCCGTAGAGGCTACGAAGGTAAACTTCACCGTAACGACCACCGATCCCGAACTGACCTGGATTCCGCTGGTGACGACCACGGAGTATTTCGACAGTTTCGAGAGCTTCGACGAGGTAGTGGAGGACGACATGGCCTACATCGCCTGGGCGGCACAGGATGCCGGCATGACGCTGGCCGAGTTCCTGCCCACGCTGCTTAAGACCGGTACGATGGAGGGCCTGGCCTTCAAGAGCCTGATGCCCGAGACCGAGTATACGCTCTATGTTTACGGCGTGACGGGCGAGGGTGTTCGCACAACCGATATCTTCACCGCCGAATTTACCACGGAGCCTCCCTACGACGGCCCGATCACCTTCGACATCGAGGTCTCGGAGGAGAACTACATCATGGACATCACGATCACCCCGTCGGATGAAAGTGCCGCCTACTATTGGAACATCATGGACGAGGCCACCTACGAGGAGTGGGGCGGTTCGATGCCCGAGGCGGCTACGGCATTGATCGAGTACGACATCGAGGACTACCTCTACTGGGGCGACATCTACGACCGCTCGGAGTACTACGAGTGGTACACCACGCTGGGAGCCACCAACTCGCAATTCGAGTGCATGGCCAACACGAAGTACATCATCTACGCCGCC
Organism: uncultured Alistipes sp.; assembly: GCA_904502075.1. Classification (GTDB taxonomy): domain Bacteria; phylum Bacteroidota; class Bacteroidia; order Bacteroidales; family Rikenellaceae; genus Alistipes. The sequence continues at coordinate 8,024 of CAJGDL010000045.1, read as the reverse complement.
AAGTGGAACGAGAACTGCGAGATCGAGGGTGAGGTAGCCACCTATTGGCACACGACCGCCACGGTGGAGCCTTCGGACAACCAGATCACCCTGGAGGTAAGCAACCCCACAGCGACCTCGTTCGATGTAAATACCACCACGACGAACAACGATCCCTATGTCGTACTGGCCGAGCCTTCGGAGTGGTGCGGTTGGGACGAGATGACCGACGACGAGATCCACGCCTATGTGATGGCCTACTACGGCACCTGGTTCATCACCGACTACATCTGCATGGGCCCCGTAACCGATGCCCGCTTCACGGGTCTGGACACCGAGACCGAGTACTCGGTGATCGCCTATGGCTATGAGGCCGGTGCCCGCACGACCGAGGTGGTACGCACCTCGATCTCGACCCTGGCCGGAGGCGATCCCGCCGACTGCACCTTCGAATTCGAGGTGATGGAGGTAGGATCCAACTACGCCTATGTGGGTATCACCCCCTCGGACAACAGCCACTACTACTATTGGATGGTCTTCGAGGCTTCGGCCACGGCCGAGGAGGTGAAGGAGAACATCGAAATGGTGATCGACGAGTGGTACTACGGCGATATGTGGGAGTTTGCCTACTATGAGCTCGTTCAGGGCAGCAGCGACGGCGAGGTGACGATGCTCTCGCCCGAGACCGAGTACAAGGTGGCCGCCGTGATCATGGACGACGAGACGGGCGAATACCTCTCTGAGGTACACTTCAGCGACTCCTTCACCACCACCGAGATGGTCTATGCCGATATCGAGGTTAGTTGCGGCTTCGATGCCTACTACGATGGTGATCTGTTGGCCGCCGCCAGCGAGGAGTATGCCATCTACGCCGGCTACGCCATGGTTCCCCTGAAGATCGAGCTCGAGGGTGAGTACGGCGAGTACTACTACACCATGTTCCAGTACATGGAGGGGCTGGAGGATCCCGAGCTTTATCCCGACCACATGCTCTACAATTCGCTCTACGACGGTGTTTCCTACGCCACGGAGATGAACTTCCGCGCCCCGTGGGATACCCCCGTGATGATTGCCGCCATGGCACTCGACTACTACGGCAACTACTCGCCCATCTACCGCCAGGTGGTAACCTTCACCAAGGAGGGTGCTTCGCCCATCGACGAACTGATCGGAGCCACGCGCTCGATGGTGCTCAAGCATGAGTCGATCGACACGTTCAAGGCCCCGGCCTCGAAGCGCACCTTCGCAAAACAGGCCAAGAAGCAGACCTCGAACCGCTTCAACAGCGAGGTGATCAACCAGGCCAAGAGCGCCAACCACCAAAAGGTGGAGGCCGAGAAGCGCGAGCAGAAGCGAGCCGAGTTGCAGCTTCGCAAGGCCCAAGGCCGTATCCGCATCGCCGAATAAAACTTATTTGACGGGAAATCTCCCCGAAAAAACATCCCGGAGAGCCGAGTGCCGCAAGCACTCGGCTCTCTGCCTTCTACCCCCTCCCGAAGGACTCCACCCCGTGTGGTCAGCCGGGCACCCGCCCATCGAAAATTGGAAATTTGTGAATTATTATATATCTTTGCAAGATATATAAGCGCATAGGGAGAAAAATGCTCGAAAAGTTGGCCAAACAGACTGCCATTTACGGCATCAGTACGATCGTTGTACGGTTCCTCAGTTACCTGCTCACGCCCTTCTACACGCGTGTGTTTGGCCCTGAGACCTACGGCATCGTCACGGATGTCTATGCGCTGATCCCCTTTGCCCTGGTGCTCCTGTCGATGGGCATGGAGTCGAGCTACTTCCGCTTTGCCGCCAAGGCCGAGGCCGAGGGGGAGGAGGCCGGCTTCTCAAAAGATTCGACCGAAGTAAAAGCGAAGAAACGAACCCTGTTTGGATCGTGCTGGGGGATGTCGTTTTACGCCGCCATCCTCTTTGTGGTGCTTGTGATCGCAGGACGCTCGACGGTGGCTGCCTGGATGGGTGAGAGTTATGTGGCCCACCCCGAATACATCGTTTGGGTGGCGCTGATCATCCTCTTCGATGTGTGGGGCATCATGCCCTTCTCGCGCCTTCGCGAGCAGGGTCGCTCGGGAATGTTCGTCCTGCTGAAGGCCCTCAACGTGGTGATCAACGTCTCGCTGGCCTTCCTATTCGGCTTTTTGGGGCTCTACGGGTCGGCGTTCGGCGTAGGCTGGGTCTTCGTGGCCAACCTGGCCGCGAGCGTCATCACCTGGCTCGTCCTCCTTACGACGGTGGATCGCACCCTGCCGAAGGTGAATTGGGCCCTGATGTCGGTCGTGTTGGTCTACTCGCTTCCGCTTCTGGTGAGCGGCATTGCCGGTACAGCCGGAGAGTTCCTCGACCGTCAGATGATCAAGTACCTCGCCCCCGAGGAGGCGATGGCACAACTCGGCATCTACGGAGCCATCACAAAGATCGCGGTCGTGATGATGCTCTTCACACAGATGTACCGCCTGGCTGCCGAGCCCTTCTTCCTGGCCAACTTCCGCAAATCGGACTTCGTGCAGATGAATGCCGCCGCCATGAAGTACTTCCTGATGGCCTCGATGCTCATCTTCCTGGGCATCGCCCTCTTCAAGGAGTTCTTTGCCCTGATCGTGGGTCGCTCCTTCCGCGAGGGAATCTTCATCCTCCCGGTGGTCTTGGGCGCGAATGTTTTGAGCGGAGTTTGGCTCAACCTCTCGTTTTGGTACAAACGCGAGGAGCGCACCGGTCTGGCGATCTGGATCACCGGATCGGGGGTGGTGGCTGCCGTGGTGGCCAACTGCCTGCTGGTTCCCCGTTGGGGATACTACGGAGCCGCCTGGAGCCGTTTTCTCTCGGAGGTGGTGATGGTGGCCGTGAGCTACACCCTGATGCGTCGTCTCTTCCCCGTACCCTACGACCTAAAGCGCATGGGCGAATTTGTGGGGGTGGCCCTCGCCCTCTTCCTGGCGGGCGAAAAGGCCTCGGAGTGGATCGAACAGCCCGTGGCCCACTACGGGGTGAACACCCTGCTGTTGGGGGGCTATATCGTCTACCTGGTGTGGCGCGAAAAGATTGATGTAAAGGCAATGGCGAAAGCCATCTTAAAACGAAGATAAACTATGCAGTTTAAGGATATTGTCGGACAAGAGGAGTTGAAGGCCCACCTGGTGCGCAGCATCGAGGCGGGTCGCATCAGCCACGCCCAGCTCTTCACGGGGGCCGCCGGTACGGGGGCTTTGCCGCTGGCCTTGGCCTATGTGCAGTACCTCAACTGCCCGAACCGCCACGATGGCGACTCGTGTGGCGAATGTCCCTCGTGCCGCCAGATCTCGGAACTCGCCCACCCCGACCTGCACTGGGTCTTTCCGGTAAACAAGCAGGGCAAAAAGTCGGGCGAGGTGGTCTTGAGCGACGAATTTTTACCCCAATTCCGACAACTCTTTGCCGAGCGTCGCGGATATTTTTCGCCTCGCGAGTGGTTCGATGCACTCGACCTGGGCAAGACCCTCAAGGGGATCATCACAGCCAAGGAGGCCGACCGCGTAATCGAAAAACTCTCGCTCAAGAGCTTTGTGGGGGCCTATAAGTGCGTAATTATTTGGCTCCCCGAGACGATGAACGAGGAGGCCTCGAACAAACTGCTCAAGATCCTCGAAGAGCCCTGGGAAAAGAGCCTCTTCCTGCTCGTTTCCGAGCGGGCGGATCGGCTGTTGCAGACCATCCTTTCGCGCACGCAGGAGGTTGCCGTACCTCGTCTTCTGGTCGAGGTCTTGGAGGCCGAAGCACAAAGGCGAGGAATCGCCGATCCCACCGAGCGACGCAACATCGCCCGCCTGGCCGCCGGCGACCTCTTGGAACTGCAACAACTCACCGGAGGCGAGGAGGATGTTCAACGCAAAGAGAACTTTTCGCTCTTCTGCGCCCTGATGCGCCTGAGTTACAACGACAAACACCTCGAGCTGCTGAATTGGGCCGAGGAGGCGGCACAACTCAGCCGCGAACAGCAACGCGCACTGCTAATCGACAGCGTGCGCCTCTTGCGCGAGAGTTATATGCTCCATGCCGGCTTGGGCTCGATCAGCTACCTTTGGGGCGAGGAGGCCGACTTCTGTCGCAAATTCTCCCCCTTTATCGGCAACCAGAACATCGAACCGCTGGTGGCCGAAATCGAGGAGGCCCTGGCGCAACTCGGCCAAAACGGCAACCCGACCATTGTATTCACCCACTTTGCCCTTGCCGTGAGCAAGCGCATCAACCGCTTGAGCTAAATGGCACGCGCAGTATTGATTACGGGGGGAAATCGGGGCGAGGTACGGAGCCTGCTCGATCGGGCCAAGGAGCTCATCGAGGAGCGCATCGGAGCCGTCACGAAGGCTTCGGCCCACTACGAGAGCGAACCTTGGGGCTTCGAGGCCGAGCAACGGTTTTGGAACCAGGTGTTGGAGGTGGAGACGGCATTGGAGCCCGAGGAATTGCTGACGGCAACCCAGTCCATCGAGGCCGAGCTGGGGCGCGACCGCATCCGAGAGGGGGCGGAGAAGGCCCAAAGCGGACAACACTACGCCTCGCGCTCGATGGATGTCGATATTTTATTTTACGACGAGCGGGTGCTCTTGACCGAAAGGCTCACCCTTCCGCACCCGAGGATCGCCGAACGCGAGTTCGTACTGCGCCCGCTGTGTGAGATCCTGCCCCAAAAACGCCACCCCGAGAGCGGAGCGACCATGGAGGAGCTGCTGCAGCGACTGACACAACAGCCCGCCAAAATTTCAGAACCGAACAAAACGAGATGATGAAAAAAATTCGAAATATTTCCGCAATGCTCCTTTTGGGGCTGATGGTCCTCTTGGCCGTCGGTTGCAAAAAGGAGGTGAGTTTCCAGACCAGCCTGGTGCTGAAGTCGTGGAGCCAGGAGAGTTCGGGTGACGAGCTCTACCCGATCACCGAGGTGGTGATGTACGGCTTTGCCGCCGACACGACCCTCTACACCGTAGCAAGTTACGAGGATGCTTTGGCCGGGGTGATGACTCTCAAAAAAAGTCCCTACACCACGCTTTCGGCCCAATTGGCCGGTTCTCCCTGCTTTGTCGAGGGGTATGGTGAGGCCCAAATGATGCCCGCCCCCGACTACCAATCGCTCATTGTCCTGGCGGTGAACAAGCAGGAGCGCCTCTATGGCTACACGCAGTTGGCTTTGGTCGAAAACCTCCCCTACCTCTACATCTCGGTGCAGTTCCAGCCCTGGAAAGAGGCCTCCTCCTACAAGAACGGCCAGTGGTGGATGTTCAACGACTTCTACACCCCCCGCATCGGATGCACGGTGCGCCCCAAGATCCAACGCACGGAGGGGGGAGAGACCGAATTTCTGACCCAGTCGCGCCTGTTCGCCTACCGCGTAGAGACGCCCGAAGAGTGGCTGCCTGCCAATTGGAACGATGCCGAGGTGGGACGACTCACCCACATCGCCACGGGAGAGATTGCCGACCCCCTCTACAGCTTCGGAGCCGACACCCAGGGCAACCTGGCCGCCAAACTTCCCCCCGAAGATCTGCTGGTGATGGTGGTGAATGCCCAGGAGGAGTGCTATGCGCTGCGCCCCTTCAGCGAGGAGGAGATCCGCGCCGAGGAGGAGAAGGCGAGCGAGGAGAAGGGCTTCGAGGTGGTCTTCCCCTTCTGGAATCTCAACCCGCCCCAAACCACGGCCGAGGGGTGGCTCTGTTTCTACACCCCCTCGATCTCGGCCACGGTGATCACCTCCGTACAACAGCGTTACGACGAGGAGCGAAAACCGCTGACGGGGTCGACCCTCTACGCCTACGCCGGAATCTCGGCCGAGGAGTGGCTCCCCGCCTCGCTCGAAGAGGCTGCCAACGGCCTGCTGACCCACAGCACCTCGGGGGAGCAACTCGAGTCCGACTACAAATTCTCCTTCGAGGGAGAAGATAGCGTACAGTTCTCTCTCCCGATGGGAGAATACCTGCTCATGACGGTCAATGAAGATGAGTACTGCTACGCCCTGCGCCCCTTCTCGACCCAGGAGAGCAAAACCGTTTTCCACCTAAACTTCCCGATCTCCCGTACCGACCTCCCCTACACGAATCAGGAGGGATGGCAAATTCACTACCTCCCCAACCACACGGGAAGCATCTCTACCTACATCGAAACGGAAAAGCCCTCGGCTGACGAGGGAGAAACCCCCGAAAACCCCGGCAACGAGGAGGCCTCCGCCGCACGAGAGTCCCTCTTCCCTCCCTATGCCGAGAAAGAGGAACCCACCCCCACCGGGGCGCGAATCCTGGGGTCGGTGCTCCACGCCTACCGTGTCGAGGATCACGAGGCGTGGCTCCCCAACAACTTAGCCGATGCGCGCGACGGATACCTCACCAACCAAACAAGCGGAGAGCGTATCCGCCCCCAGCACACCTTTACCGCCAACGGCTCGGGGGCAATCATCCCCAACCTCCCCCATGGAGAGTATCTATTGCTGGTCGTGAACTACGAGAACGGCTGCTACGCCCTGCGCACCCTCCCCGCGGGGCAGAAGGCGATCACCGACTCAATTCTCTTCCCCGTTTGGCGCAGCGATCTGCCCATGACCGATGCCAACGGGTGGAGAATCTACTATACGCCCAACGTAAAGGCCGAAATCGCGGTAACCTACCAACTCGAAGAGGGTCAGACACCGAAAACCTTGGGCTCCAACCTGCTCTACATCTATCGGGTGGATGATCCCGAAAAGTGGGTCCCGATGAGTCTCGAAGATGCCCTGATCGGTCAGTTGATCCACGTCGAGAGTCGGGACACCGCCACGATCTTCTATGCCTACGAGGCCGATCGCGACGAAACCACCCTCCACCTCGACCTCCTGCAGGGCAACTACCTGATCCTGGTGAGCAACCACCTCGGATGCTGCGCCCTGCACGCCCTGACGGCCGACCAAAGCCGAGTAACACTCCCCCTGAATTTCGCCCTTTGGCACCCCGAGAGCCCCTTCACCGACGAAACCGGGTGGACAATCTATAATTGGCGACCGCAAGCCAAGCCCGAGAGCCCCGAAACCCCCGAAACCACACGCAGATAAGCCGACATGAAAGAGAACAATACGATACGCACAGCCCGATTGTGGCTCAACGCCTTGGTGATCACCGCCTTCCTGGCGGCCTTCACGGTGCGCTGCGCCACGGTCAACAACAACCTGACCGGCGGCCCAAAAGATACGCTCCCCCCGGTCATCGTCTCGATGCTGCCCGACAACTTCTCGACCCACTACCCAACCATCGGAAACAACCGCCGAATCTATGTGGAGTTCAATGAGTTCGTCCAGCTCAAAGACCAGCAAAAGGAGTTCTACACTTCGCCCCAAATGAAGAAGAAGCCCCTGGTTACGGTGCGCGGACGCGGCATCATGATCCAGATTCGCGACACGCTGTTGGAGAATCAGACCTATGCCCTGAATTTCGGCAGTTCGTTGCGCGACAACAACGAGGGCAACCCCCTGCACGCCATGCGTTATGTCTTCTCGACGGGAGCCGAGGTCGATTCGATGATCTGCTCGGGCTACACGGCCGACAGCTACAAGGCCGACTCCGTCTCGAAGAGCTACATCTGGTTCTTTGCGGCCGACTCCGTGGAGCACCACCCCGACTACGACTCGACCCTCTTCAAGTACAAGCCGGCGGCCATTGCCCGCGCCGAGACCAATGGCATCTTCATCGCCCAAAATCTCAAACCCATCCCCTATCGCATCTACGCCATCGAGGATACGAACAACAACCAGCTCTACGAGCCCGGCGTGGATCAGGTGGGATTCATCGAGGAGGCCCGCAACCCCGCCGAACTCCCCGACTTTGCCATCTGGTACGACTCGATCCGCCAATACCCCTCGGCCGATCCGCAGCTCTACTTCCGCATGTTCACCGACCAGGCCTTCAAGCGCCAGGTGCTCACCGAGAGTTCGCGCCCGAGCCAACACCAGGCCCTGCTCTACTTCGGAGCCCCCAATCCCGATGTCCGGGCCCTGAAGTTCGACAGCATCCCGGCCGATCGGGTGATCTACGATGCCC
>CAJGDL010000044.1 GCA_904502075.1 uncultured Alistipes sp. | reverse complement strand
GCTCTACCGCTATTCGACCACCCTTTCGTCGCTGACCTCGGGTGCCGCCACCGACTCGATGAAGTTCGCCTCCTACGAGCAGGTGCCCTCCGATGTACAGGATAAGTTGTTGAAGGCTTATACCGATACCGACGAAGAGTAATTTGTTGTGATAAGGCCGCACCTGCTGCCTATCCCTTGCGAGCCCCGAATGGAACATACGCCAAGTATGCCCCATCCGGGGCTCACTGCACGATAGTTGCATCTGCAGCCTTCTAACAACAAATTGGGTGGAGGGGGCTACGAGTTTATGGCCCTTCTGTGGTCGCAGCCCCAATCGAAAGGGTCGTTACGACCCCTGACAACAAATTGGGTGGAGGGGGTCAAAGGTGGTGTAATGCCACTCCATTCGGGTTTATTGCCAGATGGGAGGTATGGGAAATATGGGAGATATAGGAAATATATGAGTTGTGAGATTTTCTATACTTCCCATATTTCCTACAATTCCCATACCTCCTACAATTTCTATAATTTACACAACACCCATACCTCCCATCTTGTTTCCCCGAAAAAGACCCGTGGTGTGATAAAAAAGTTTAATCATGTAGGGCTTTTGCCCGACATGGTTGAAACAAACCTCGTCATTGCGAAAATTTTCATTTTAGGGCGTTAAGGAAAGCGGTTTGTAACCATGAAAATTTGTGGCAATCTACCGCTTACTCAAAACCGAGGCTTGCCCCAAACCTCCTTATTGAAAGCGCAGTTAAGCGACTTGGTAACCCCTTGATAATAGGAAGATCCCCACGAATTTTCATGCGATGCCACGAAACTCTGCATTACCTTAAGATGAAAATTCTCGGGATGACGACAAGTGTTTTCTATGGGATTTGTGCTTTGGCACAGATCCCATAGGAAACTTTTTATCCTCTTTTCATTTGCCCGGATGCGGGATAAGGTGGAAACACCTGCCACCGTATCACAAAAAAAAGGATGAGGGGACGTATGTTTCACAACATTCATCCCCTCCTTGGTTAGGTTAGTTAGGTTAATGAGATGTGGGAGAATCCCACGTTTTGCGCTGCAAAGGTACTCCTTTTTTATGATTCTCCAAATAAAAATGCCTATATTTTCATAAAAAGCGAATATTTTTTGAAAAATGGCGGGAGAAATTGTGAAAAATCGAGGGTGTTTATTAAAATATTTATTATTAAGGTTGTCTGTTTTTAATTTTTGCAAGGCGTGGCGTGTGGGCTCAGAAGAGTTCGAGTTGACCTTGCGAGTGGTTGAAACTGAGGCGATGGTAGGGGGAGAGGCCGTGTTCGCGGATGGCGAGTCGGTGGTCGCGGGTTGGGTATCCCTTGTTTTTCGCCCAATTGTAGCAGGGGAACTCCTCGTGTAGGCGGAGCATATACTCGTCGCGGTGGGTCTTGGCAAGCACGGAGGCGGCGGCGATGTCGGCAAATTTTCCATCCCCCTTTACGATGCACTGGAAAGGAAGGCCAAAATGGCTCTGGAAGCGGTTGCCGTCGATGGCCAGGAATTCGGCCGCGGGGGAGAGGCGGTGGGCGGCGAGGTTCATCCCCTCGATGGAGGCCTTGAGGATGTTGATCTCGTCGATGCGGGCGGGCGACACGGCCTCTACGGCCCAGGCCACGGCCTCGCGTTCGATGATCGGACGCAGGAGGTCGCGCTGTCGCTCGGTGAGCTGTTTCGAGTCGTTGAGGAGCGGATGGTGGAAGTCGGGCGGAAGGATTACCGCGGCGGCAAAGACTGCGCCGGCCAGGCATCCGCGCCCCGCCTCGTCGCACCCCGCTTCGCGGAGTTCGTGCTGAAAGACCAAATCCAACATGACCGTAAAATTTTAGAAGGAGTCGTTACGACACCAAAGATACGAAAAAGTATTAAGGATCGAGCACTTTTAGGGAGGATTATTGGGTGAGTTGCCGGGAAACAGGGGTTGTGGGGGTGAAAAATCGCTCAAAATCACGCTTTTTGGGCCGATTTTTTTTGACTTTTTCAAAAAATAGGTACCTTTGTTAGTTGATTAACAGCGAAAAAGAGGAACAGAAAAAGAAAAACAGAATAAACCTAATCAATCAACATGAAAAAAACTCTTTTATTTTTTGCAGTTGCACTTATGAGTGTATCGTGTGCACAGAAGACATCGTCGCCCGCCATTGATATGACGAGCTTCGATAAGAGCGTCCTTCCTACCGAGGATTTCTATCAGTATGCTACCGGTGGTTGGCAGGAGAAGAACCCCCTGAAGCCCGAGTATGCCCGCTACGGATCGTTCGACAAGTTGCGTGAGAACAACGAGATTCGTATCAACGAGCTCTTCAAGGAGATGACCAAGATGGAGACCGAGGCCGGCTCGGTAGAGCGTAAGATTTGCGACCTCTACAAGTTGGGTCTTGACTCGGTGCGCCTCAATCAGGAGGGTGCCGCCCCCGTACAGGCCATGTTGCAGGAGATTCTCTCCGTAGAGCGTGAGGGCCTTACCGACCTCTTGGCTACGCTCCACTACGGCATCTGCCACCCCTTCTTTGCCCCCTTTGTGGAGGCTGACATGAAGAACAGCGACATGAACGCCTTCTACCTCTGGCAGAGTGGCCTGGGTATGGGCAACCGCGACTACTACATCGAGGAGGCCAATGCCGCCATTAAGGAGGGTTACAAGGCCTACCTGCAGAAGATCTTTACCCTCGCCGGGATGGAGGAGGCTCAGGCTGTGAAGGCCATGGAGGCTACCCTCGCCATCGAGGATCAGATTGCCAAGATCTCGCGCTCGAGTGTTGTGCTCCGCGATATGGGTGCCAACTACTACGCTACTCCCTACGAGGAGCTTGCCAAGCAGTATGGTCAGACCGACTGGGAGGCCTACTTCAAGATCCTCGGCATGGAGGCTCCTGCCACCATCATCGTGGGTCAGCCCGAGGTATTGGCGTTGGTGAACAACCTGCTGAAGACGGCCCCCATGGAGCAGATCCGCTACTACATTGCCGCTCACTACCTGAATTCGGCCACCTCGCACCTGAATGATGAGTTCTACGCCGCTTCGTTCGACTTCTACGGTCGTCAGATGTCGGGTGCCCAGGAGCCCCGTCCGCGCTGGAAGCGTGCCATGGCAGCTACCGATGCCACCTTCGATATGGCTGTAGGTAAGATGTATGTAGAGAAGTATTTCTCGGAGCAGGACAAGGAGAAGATGACCCAGCTGGTGAAGAACCTCCAGGAGGCCCTTGGTCAGCACATTGATGCCCTGGAGTGGATGTCCGACGAGACGAAGGGCCGCGCCCACGAGAAGCTCGCCACCTTCAAGGTGAAGATCGGTTATCCCGACACCTGGAAGTCGTTCGACTCGCTCGAGATCGACCCCTCGAAGAGCTATTGGGAGAACATCGTAGCCGCCAGCATCTGGTCGGCCGCCGAGGACTTCGCCAAGGTAGGCAAGCCCGTGGATAAGGAGGAGTGGCTTATGAGCCCCCAGACCGTGAATGCCTACTACAACCCCACCACCAACGAGATCTGCTTCCCCGCAGCCATTCTTCAGCCCCCGTTCTACAACTCGACGGCCGATGATGCAGTGAATTATGGTGCCATCGGTGTGGTAATTGGCCACGAGATGACCCACGGTTTCGATGACCAGGGCCGCAACTACGACAAGGACGGCAACCTGAACAACTGGTGGACCGAGGCCGATGCTGCTGCCTTCAAGGAGCGCACCGATGTGCTGGTGGAGCAGTTCAATGCCATCGAGGTACTCCCCGCCAAGGGAGATCAGCCCGCCCTCTATGCCGATGGTGAGCTCTCGCTGGGTGAGAACATCGCCGACCAGGGTGGTCTGCGTGTGGCCTTCACCGCTCTGCAGAACAGCTACAACGGCGTAACCCCCGATCCGATCGAGGGCTTCACGGCTGCGCAGCGTTTCTATCTGGGTTATGCCGCCCTTTGGGCTCAGAATATTCGCGATGAGGAGATTGCCCGTCTGACGAAGCTCGATGTACACTCGCTGGGTGTAAACCGCGTGAACGCCACGCTGAAGAACATCCAGAGCTTCTACGATGCCTTCGATGTACAGCCCGAAAGTGGCATGTACCTGGCCCCCGAGAAGCGTGTGATCATCTGGTAAGGGTTCGATAATACCCCAAAAAGGAGGGCTGTCCGAAACAACGGACAGCCCTCCTTTCTTTTTGAGGTGGCCGGATTAGAGCCACTTTTTGAATCGGAAGAACCAGATGGTTACCCCCGAGCAGAGAACCATCAGTCCGATGGCGAAGAGGTAGCCCAAGGGGAGGGTGAAGCCGTTGGAGAAGGTGTAGACCCAATCCAACTCAGGCATGAGTTTGAAGTTCATACCATACATGCTGGCGATCAGCGTGGCGGGCATGAAGATCACCGAGGCCACCGAGAAGATCTTCACGATCTCGTTTTGCTCGATATTGATCAGACCCAGGGCGGAGTCTTGAATATAGTCCAGACGCTGGAAACTGAAGTCGGCGTGGTTGATCAGCGAGTTTACGTCCTTGATCATCAGTTGCAGGCGCGGATAGATATCGTTCGGGAAGCGTTCGGAGCGCAGTACGCCCGAGAGGACACGCTGGCGGTCGAAGATATTCTCGCGTAGCAACATGGTGCTCTCCTGGAGGCTGTTGATACGCAGGATGATCTCCTTGTCGATCGAATCCTCGGTCGAGATCTCCTTCGAGAGGGCTCCGACCTGTTTGGCCACCATCTCCACCAAGTCGGCATCGTAGTCGATGCGTACCTCGAGGAGCGAGATGAAGATGTGGTAGCCCGTGGAGTAGCTGCGGTAGTTCATCTGCAGACGCTTCTCGGCCTCGCGGAAGGTGCGGAATTCGGCCTGGCGCACCGAGACCAGCACACCCTCGTTGGAGATGGTGAACGACACGGGTTCCACCGTGAAGCTGTCGCCCGTAGGAACAAAGAAGTTGGAGTTCGAAACGATCGTATTCTCCGTTTCGGAGTACTTCGAGGTAGACTCGATCTCCTCGACCTGCTGACGGGTCTGGAGGCTGAACTCCATGAAGTTCTCGACGGCCTTCTGCTCCTTGATGGAGGGTTGGAGCATGTCGATCCACAAGATGTCGTCGTAGCCCAACTCGTCGAAGAGGGCCACATCGGCGTTGCGGATGATTTTGTTATACTGTTTTAAATAGATGGTAATCATTTTTTGAGCACCCTTTTTTGCGGACTCCCTTTTCCAAAGGGGAGGTCCCGGTTTCTAACTTTTGGTTTTTGATCTCCGTAAGGGCGGCGCATCCTGACGGCGCCTATGCTCTTCAGCCCGGGTTGACCCGAGGGGTAACCTTGACCCCCGAGTCCCAGAATTTTTGGAGGGCTCGATGTTTCTCGTTGTCGAATAGGAAATCGATGTTGCGTGTGAGGTAGTCGTAGGCATCGTAGGGCTTTTTGTCGAAGCCGTAGTGCAGTACTGCCTCGTAGGTGTGCTCCACACCGAAAGTCAGCGCCTCGGTCAGGGCATCCGTCACCTCGTAGGGGGTCCCTTTGCGGGCCACCCAAACCGCAAAGGCGAAGGGGAGGCCGGTGGCCGACTGCCACTCCTCGGCCAAGTCGTAGAGGAAGGGGAATTGCCCCTCGTAGCCAAAGACCTTGTCGCCGATCAGCAGGAAGGCATCTCCCTTTTCGGGGTGCTCTACCTGGGCGTAGTCCTCAAGGGCATACCACTCGGGGGTGATGTGCCACTTGTTGGCGGCCAACCAGCCGGCCAACTGCACCGAGGTACGCGAGTGGGGATCGAGGAAGATGCGTTTTACCTCCGCCAGGGGTTGATGCGAGGCGATGACCACCGTGCGCACCGGGCCTACGGCCCCCAAACAGTAGTCGGGCAGCAACTCGTAGTTGGTGAGTTGCGGCACCACAGCGGCGGGCAGAAGCGCGATATCGGCTTTGCCCTCCAGGAAGTTTTGAGCACAGGTGGCGGGAGGAGTCAACAACAATTCGGCACGCAGAGGGTTATCTGCATGCTCGATACCATAGATGAATGGGATCGTATTGAGGTACGACACGGCCGCTATACGGGGAACCAAGAGCATCATCCATAGTTTTTCGTTTTGTTCAACATCGCTTTCGGGGGTGGAAACTCTTTCCGAAGACCCCGTTCATCGTACAAAGGTACAAAAATAGTTGCAAAGGCGGTGCGGGAAAGAAAATTTTTTTGTTTTCTCGGTAGAGGTTTTTTTTGCGGTTTTTTGTAAATTGCCAAGAATCAGGGGGTTGTGGTTTTAATAGGCCCCAAAAATTCTAAAAAATCAAGAAAAAATCACAAAACCTCTTGACAAAGGGGTTTTTGGTGTTATATATTTGCACTGTCAAACGGGTGTTATCAACACTCTTCCCCCATGTTTATAAACTTATCAACAGAGCCTAAACCGCTCTTTACGGGAAGATTACACCCTTTTCGCATCGAGGTTATCAACATCTTTTTAACGACTTGTCAACAACAATCTGCGCGTTTGAATCGTCGGATTGACCCCCTTACTCTCCTACTCTCTATGCCCTCTTCCACCGTCGAAGAGGTGCGTGGCGATGAAAGAACCGAACCAATCAGCAACAGCCTAAAATCAAAAATTATGATCTTTACATCCACTCCCCAAAATGGAGCATCGCTCTATGCTCCTTTGATCTATGAATTTGGTGACGATGCGGCACCGCGCGACCTGCGTGTCGAGATCCTCGATGCCGAAAGCCGCCAAAAGATCGCCACAAAACTCTTGCGAAACTGCTCCTCGGGCCGGATTGATGTGGCCCCCTTGCTGCGACGTCGCCTTCGATGGGATCCCGCTTCGAGCCCCACGGGATTCTCCTCTGCAACCCAACGCACGGCCCATGTCCTGGTGCGTGTTGAGGGGGTGAGTGTCATCCGCCGCTTTCTCCCCTTCGCAACCCAACCGCCGCAACCCTTGTTGTTGAGCACCTTCCCGTTGCGAAGGTTGATTGCCCGAGGGGAGAGCGAGGAGCTGCTACTCGATCGGGATGTGCTCTATGCCGAGGTAGAGCGCTTCACCCCACGAGGGAGCACCGTGGAGGAGTATATCTCGAACCACAGCGAAGGGCCCGCACTCTTTCGCTTTACGACCGATGGCATGGAGCCCGAGGTGGAGCGTATCGAGGTGCGCTTCTACTCCACCTCGCAGGAGGTAGCGATCTCCTATGCCCTGACACAGCCCCTGCCCGGAGGGGTGCGTGTGGCCTGGGTGGGGCGTGGAGGCTCGGTGGAGCACTATACCTTTCCTTCGCCCGAGGTGTGCCGCGAGGTGCAACAGCGAAGCGACCTGACCCTGGCCGATGGCTGCGACCATCTGCTCGAAAGCGGCTATCAGCGGCAGTGGCAACTCCTCTCGGCCTATGAGGTGGAGGATCGCCTGCGGGCGTTGGCCGAGTTGGGGACGGCTCCCCACGCTTGGATCGTCGGCCTCGACGGGGGATATCTTCCCGTCACAGCCACCCCCTCCGGCGAGATGATACTCTTCCGCCAGGGTTTTCTCTCGGCCCTGCGTTTTACCCTGACTGAACCCCTTAAAACCATTCGTCCATGGAGCTAAGAATCGACAACCAACAGGGCGACCTGACCCCCGGAACCTCCGTATCGTTGGGGTGGTCGTCAGACTCCCTGAAATCGGTAGAGGCGCTGCGAGAAGGGCTCTCGATCACGCTGGAGCTGCCCTCAACGCCCATCAACGATGCCCTCCTGCAGGAGGCTCGTCTTCCCCATGGGGCCGAGCGTTTCAATTTTTCGCTCCACCGTGCCCAAATAACGCAGGAGGGGGTTCCCCTCTTCGAGGGGGTGGCTCGTCTGCGTAGTTGCTCACCGCAGGATCTCTCGCACTGCTATCGGATCGAATTGCGCGGTGGTGCGGCCGATTGGGCCAAGATGGCGACCCGACAGAGGCTCGACACCCTTCCTATTCTCTTCGACAAGCCGTTGCTACCCTCGACGATCTGCGATAGTTGGGGCGACCGGGATGAGGTGGTGCGCTTTCTGCCCATCGCCTGCGACGACTACCGCGCTCCCTATGCCGAGGGGTCGATGCGGGCCGTCGAGCAACTCCTCTCGGTGGACGATTTCCATCCGTTTCTTCATCTGAAGAGCCTCTTGGAGGCGATCTTCGTTCGGGCGGGCTACACCGTGGAGAGTGATTTCCTGCAGAGTGACTTTTTTCGATCGCTCTACATTAGCGGGGCCTACCCCTCCTCCGACACGACCATGCGCAAGAAGAGGATGGACTTTCTGGCGTTGCGCAGCCGTTCGATCTCGGCCGTGGCCGATGCTACGGGAAGGGTCTATGCAACCCCCTTTATGGCGGTCAATACGGTGGGGAATCTCGTGGATGCCTACCTTCCCAACACCCCCGATGAGGAGGGAAATCCCCTCCAGGAGTGCTTCTCAACCAACGACTGCTTCCGAGTAGAGGAGGGGGAGATCCTCTTTCGTCCGCTGACGGAGTTGAAGGCGGGTTTTGAGTATCACCTCCGCTACCGCACCGATTACCGCATTCAGACTCGCCACCGCCTTGCGGGATTTGATGGGGTTTACCTGGGCGAGGGGGCCGACTACCGCACCGAACTCCCCAATCGCTTCGTGGATCGACGCGAGGAACTCATCGCCGGCCAACAGTATCGGATCGTGGTCTTCGACCACCGCGCCGGAGAGAGCCTCCGCCTCCGCCTCGGGGAGGGCGAGGTGGTCAAACTCTTCTCCTCGCGATCGGAACTCGTTACGCTCCCTTCGGCGGGTGCAGTCGGAACCCCCAGGTTGGAGCGGCTGAACCCCTCGACCAACCTCTGGGAGCCCTACACCGTGGATTGGGCTCTCTATGACGGCTATGTGGAGGAGTGCGGAACCACCGAGGCCGAGCTTCGGATTCGCACGGCGGCCGAGCCCCTTGGCCCCACATCACCCAAGTATTTCCGCCACATCTATTTCTATGGTGCGGATCCCGGGATGACCTTCACGCTGCTGAAGGGGAGTTCGTTGCGCCCCACTTTTTCGTCCCGCCCCGGCTACGGGGAGCGCCTTACCTGGAGCGAGATCTCGTGCCACGACTTCCGACAGGCGGAGTTGGTGGAGGCGGTAGCCCACCTCTTCAACCTGAGGATCTTTTCGGACGAGGAGCAGCGGGTGCTCTTCATCGAGCCCTATGGCGACTTCTATGAGCAGGAGCAGGCGGTGGATTGGAGCGATAAGGTGGTTTCCGAGGTGATTCGCATCGAGCAGAGCGATGCTCGGGAGCATGAGGCCTGCCGTTACGGCTACCTGCAGGGCGATGGGGCTGTGGAGCGACTGAATCAAACCCTCGAAAGCCCCTTTGGGGAGTGGCTTTCGCCGAGGGAGTCGATGGCCACCCTGGAGGGCGAGCAGGAGGTGCGCAATCGTCTTTTCGCCCCCACGCTCAACGAAGGAGGACACTTCGAGGGGGCACCCTCGGCCCTTGTCCTGCGTGTCGGAAACCGCGACAGAGAGGAGAGTGTTGAGCGGTTCGAATTCACTCCGCGTATTGTGAGCTATCGGGGCTTGAAACCACTTCCCGTGGGGGAGTGGCTGGGGGCTCCTGCCCCCGAGGGGGTCTATCCGTTGGCGGCATTTCACCTCCCGAAGGGTGATGGGGAGGTGGGGGTGACGCTCTGCTTCGAAGATCGTGATGGGGTGCCGGGGCTCCACCGCTTCCACGACCCCTCGGAGGTGGTGCGTAATCGAGGCGAAGAGCTTCTGCTGACGCTGCGGCTCGGGGCCGATGAGTTCGAGGCGTTGCGCCACCGATCCACGGCCGATGCGGTCGGCCTGGATGCCCTCTTCCTCTTTCGGCTTGGCGAGGAGAATGTGCGCTGTCGCCTCGAAGCGATCGAGAGCTACGAACCCCTGCAGGGGAGGGCCCGCTGTCGATTTTCACTCCTAAACGATGACCGCCCATGAGTCGCCCGATGACACACCCCGAGAGCCGTGTGCGCCACCTCTTGGCGGGCTATTTTCGGGGGCAAGAGAGGCTGCTCGAGGAGTTGCTTGCGGAGGGGCTGATCGACCTCCGCACTGCCGAGCGGCAGGCCATTCGCGAGGAGGTAGAGCGTCTCGCCCGCGACGGAATGGGGCGTTGTGAGGCGATGGAGGTGGTAGCTCAACGCTTCTGCTGCTCCTACGAAAAGGTGCGTGCGGCCGTCTATCAAAAAAAGTAACCAAACCCATGAATCCAACAAAGATGCAAAACAAAATTTTCATTAACAATCGGGCTCAATGCTGCGAGATCGAGATCGAGGGGATCATTGGAGTCCCCGAAGAGTGGCAGTTCGACCACCCCGATCAGCGCGTAGCCACCTACGAGGGATTTCGCGAGGCGTTGCAGCGCATAGCAGCCATCGAGAAGGGTGAGGTGGTGGTTCATATCCGCTCGACGGGGGGCGATGTGAACGATGCCCTCCTGATTTACGAAGCCCTGCGGGGTACCGGAGCCCACATTACGACTCGTTGCTATGGCTACACCGCCTCGGCAGCCACGATCATCGCCCAGGCCGCTTCGGAGGGGTGTCGCGAGATCGCCCCGGGGTGCCTCTACCTGATCCACCACTCGATCTGCGCCACCGAGGGCAATGCCGAGGAGTTGCGCGCCCAGACCGAATTGCTCGAAAAGACCGATGAGCGATTGGCGGCCCTCTATGCCGAGCGATCGGGCTTCGAGGCCGAGCAGTTTCGCTCCCTGATGGCCGAGAACAACGGCCGAGGTCGCTGGCTCTCGCCCGAAGAGACCCTTCGTCTCGGATTGGCCGATCGCCTGATTGACGCTACGAGCGAACAGCCCTCCTTGCCCGAGGCCGAAAGGGGGCCCTTGGCCAAGAGTTTGGCACAGGGGTGGCAGCGTCTGATGGCAGCCATCCGCTCCTCGGAGGAGGTGCCCCTGCCTGGCGAGGAGCGTAATATCCTCCATTTCGAGCCCGGGGAGTCCTATAAGAGGCAGAGTCCGACCTCGCTCTTGCGCGGACAACAGGCTTCGCAGACTACGCCCCTCGGGGAGCGAGAGGACCCCTCGCTGCGCGACCGCCTGCAGTCGGCCAATCAGGAGGCCTATGCCGCCGACATCAAAAGTTTTCGTAAATAGGTTGTGGATTCTGCCACCCTACATCGAAACCGAGGGAATTACCCCTCCCCAAAAAAAACAGCAAAAACTTTCCTATTTATTCACCTTAAAAAATCTAAAAACATGTCGTTTATTGAAAATCCCAAGACCTACACCGGACACGATTTGGAGACCATCTTCTTCCGCCCCATGCTGGCGGGCCCCTCGGCCCAGGAGCTGGGTGTGCGCATCCTCTACAACATGCCTACGCCGACCACTGTGCAACTTTGGGAGCCGCAGGGCAACATTCTGCAGAAGTACGCCTCGGCCGGTTGGTCGGGAGGTGTGGCTGCCACCAAGGCCCAAAAGACCATCACCCTGGAGCGCGTAAAGGCCGAGTTGGGCTTTGCCGCC
The DNA here is from genome assembly GCA_904502075.1 of uncultured Alistipes sp. GTDB lineage: Bacteria > Bacteroidota > Bacteroidia > Bacteroidales > Rikenellaceae > Alistipes. The sequence continues at coordinate 1,297 of CAJGDL010000044.1, read as the reverse complement.
GCCGACTATTTCTCGATGGTTTATGAGCAGATTGTGGGCCATGCCGGAGCGAGTCTCGATGATCTCTCGGGTACGGAACTCGAGGCGGCCGAAACCGAACTCTTCAAGCGAGCCATTGCCGAGGCGATTCGTGCCACGATGTGGGTGGGCGACACCTCTCTTGACGAGGGCTTCAACACCTTCAACGGCTTCCTGACCCTGATGGCTCAGTGTGTGGAGAGCGGCGACATTACCCCCTATCAGTATGCATCGACGGTGCTCGACTCGCCCGAGGGGGCTGTGGAGCTCTTCGACAAGGTGTGGGAGCAGGCCGATGATCGTCTGAAGGATCTTAAGGGCGAGGGCCAGCTGGCGCTGTTCGTCACCTCGGACATCTATCACCTCTACGAAAAGTACCTCGATTCGAAGGGGGCTGATTCGGCCTATATGGAGATGGTCAACGGCCGACCCACGCTTGCTTACCACGGGATTCCGGTCATCGACCTTCACATTGGAAGCTACCTGAAGGATAGCCTGCTGCCCGGGTCGTGCTGTCTGCTGACCGACCGCCGCAACCTGGTGCTGGCGGTCAATACGGCCGATTTCCCCGGTACGGAGGTGCGTATGTGGTACAACCCCGACCTGATGGAGAATCGTCAGCGTGCCACCTTCATGGCTGGCTGTGAGATCCTCGACGAGCGCATTGTGAGCCTGGCTCAGTTGCGAGCCTAATCGGGGGAAGGTTTCGGGTGGAGTGGCTGTAGGCTCTCCACCTGAAACCTCCTATAACACAAAAGTACGAAGAGAATGAAAAAGCAAAAAAACAGAAAAATCACGGTTCGAAATTGCCACGAAGAGCCCTATATCTATCTGGGAAGTCGTGTGGCCGACAACGAACACTTCTGGCGTTGGGGCGACGACAACCTGCTGCCCGAGGCCTTGGCTCTGCTCTCGCGTCGCTCGACGGTGCATCGTCGCATCATCAACGACAAGGCCGATTACATCTCGGGTAAGGGGTTTAATTGCGGAGAGGGGGAGATGTTGCTGCGACAATTTGTAGAGCGCGCCAACGGGGCGCAGGAGTCGTTGCGCAAGGTGCTCAATAAGTTGGCCTTCGACAAGGCGCTCTTCGGTAATGCCTTTTTAGAGGTGGTGACCGATGCCTCGCGTTCGTTCCTTTCGCTCTACCACCAGGATGCTACGCACTGTCGTGTGGCCAAAGACAACCTCCACATCCTGCTCCATCCCGATTGGCGAGCCTTTCGACCCACGGAGGCGCAGTCGCTGCCCCTTTGGCCTCGGATGGAGGAGCAAGCCG
>CAJGDL010000043.1 GCA_904502075.1 uncultured Alistipes sp. | reverse complement strand
TCCCTCCCGCTCGCCGCGGGGGCACTCACGTAATAAAAAATGGGGTTCGAACGGCTTTAGCCGTCACCGACCGAGTGCCGCTGTCGCGCTCTTGCGCGGTGCGGAAAAACACGAGGGAGGTAACCCCTCCTTAAGAAATTTCAGCTTTCAACGATCAAAATGCGAATGTAGCGAAGCTATGATTTTTTGTGGAACGGGCTGCGAGAGCAACTGCTCTCGAGAGCCGGATCCACAAAAAAATGCGAGGCGTTAGGCCTCGCATTCGCATTTTTGGGTGGAAGATGGGATTGGCTACTCCGCTCGCCAAGCTCGCTACGCTTTACGCCCATCCCTCCCGCTCGCCGCGGGGGCACTTACAAAAATCCCAATGCTCGATGAATTTGCAAAATTCTTTTTGTTTAGACGGCCGCTGTTTGAGTAAACTCAACGCGGCCCTCCAAACAAAAAAACCTCTGCTGTGCAGAGGTTCATCGAGCATTGGCTCTTTTTGGGTGGAAGATGGGATTCGAACCCACGACCTTCGGAACCACAATCCGTCACTCTAACCGACTGAGCTACATCCACCATTTGGCTAACTATCGCTAACCGAGGTGCAAATGTAGGGCAAATTTTTCATCTATCCAAGAAAAATCAAAAAAAAATCGTATTTTTGCCAAAATGTCAGCCCGAAGGGTGGCTTTGGCAGGATTTCTGCCAACTATTGCACCTTTTGGAGGTTTGGCACGCCTCTTGATAAATAAGAGGTATCAGCCGCCAAGGTTGGATGCAAAAAGAAAACAAAACAACAAACAATAAAAAAACAGAAAACCATGAATGTAAAACCGTTAGCAGATCGGGTGTTGATCCTTCCCAACCCCGCTGAGGAGAAGACCGCAGGAGGATTGTTTATTCCCGACACCGCCAAGGAGAAGCCCCTGGCAGGCAAGGTGGTAGCCGTAGGCCCCGGCACCAAAGAGGTGCAGATGGAGGTTCAGGTGGGCGACCAGGTGCTCTATGGCAAATATGCCGGCACCGAGCTTCAGTTCGAGGGTGAGAGCTACCTGATCATGAAGCAGAACGATATTCTGGCAATTATCTAACACTTCGAAACCGTTATGGCAAAAGAGATTAAATACAACGTAGAGGCCCGCGAGGCCTTGAAGGAGGGCGTAGATGCCCTGAGCAATGCAGTGAAGGTAACCCTCGGCCCCAAGGGTCGCAATGTAATCATCGACAAGAAGTTTGGTGCCCCCCAGGTAACCAAGGATGGTGTTTCGGTGGCCAAGGAGATCGAGTTGGAGGATCCCTTCGCCAACATGGGTGCCCAGATGGTCAAAGAGGTAGCATCGAAGACCAACGACGATGCCGGTGACGGCACGACGACGGCCACCGTATTGGCCCAGGCCATCATCGGCGTGGGTATCAAAAATGTAACGGCCGGAGCCAACCCGATGGATCTGAAGCGCGGTATCGACAAGGCGGTGGCCAAGGTCGTGGAGTCGCTGCGTGAGCAGAGCCAGGAGGTGGGTGGCGACAACGCCAAGATCGAGCAGGTGGCCACCATCTCGGCCAACAACGACAACACGATCGGCAAGCTCATCGCCGAGGCGATGGCCAAGGTCAAGAACGAGGGTGTGATCACCGTCGAGGAGGCCAAGGGCACCGAGACGCATGTAGATGTGGTAGAGGGTATGCAGTTCGACCGTGGCTACATCTCGGCCTACTTCATCACCGACACCGAGAAGATGGAGGCCCAGCTCGACAAGCCCTACATCCTCTTGACGGACAAGAAGATATCGACCATGAAGGAGCTGATGGGCGTGCTGGAGCCCGTGGCCCAGAGCGGTCGTGCGCTGCTGATCATCGCCGAGGATGTGGATGGCGAGGCGCTGTCGGCCCTGGTGGTGAACAAGCTGCGCGGCACGCTCAAGATTGCCGCCTGCAAGGCCCCCGGCTTCGGTGATCGCCGCAAGGAGATGTTGGAGGATATCGCCACGCTGACGGGTGCCACCGTGATCTCGACCGACAAGGGCATGAAGATGGAGGATGCCAACCTTGCGATGCTCGGTACGGCCGACAAGGTGACCCTCAACAAGGAGAACACTACGATCGTGGATGGTGCCGGCGATAAGGCTGCCATCGCTTCGCGCGTACAGCAGATCCGCGCCTCGATTGAGAAGGCCACTTCGGACTACGACCGCGAGAAGTTGCAGGAGCGCTTGGCCAAGTTGGCCGGTGGCGTGGCTGTGCTCTATGTGGGAGCTGCCACGGAGGTGGAGATGAAGGAGAAGAAGGATCGTGTAGACGATGCTTTGGCCGCTACGCGAGCTGCCGTGGAGGAGGGTATCGTTCCGGGCGGTGGTGTGGCCTACATCCGTGCCACGGCCAAGTTGGAGGGCCTTAAGGGCGAGAACGATGACCAGACGACCGGTATTCAGATCGTGAAGCGCGCTATCGAGGAGCCCCTGCGCCAGATCGTGGCCAATGCCGGTGGCGAGGGCTCGGTGGTAGTAAACAAGGTCAAGGAGGGCAGCGGTGCCTTCGGCTACAACGCCCGCGACGACCGCTTCGAGGATATGCTCGCAGCCGGTATCATCGACCCCACGAAGGTTTCGCGCGTAGCGCTGGAGAATGCCGCCTCGATCGCCTCGATGTTCCTCACCACGGAGTGTGTGCTGGCCGAGAAGAAGTCGGAGCAGCCCGCTATGCCTGCCATGCCCGGAGGTATGCCCGGCATGATGTAGTGCCAATTTTAGTGTGATTATCAAAGCGGGGGTGTTGGGCTTTCATCCAACACCCCCGCTTTAACATCTCGCTCGGCCAAGGGAGGTCTCAGCAAAAAGAGCACCCCACCCCGCCCAAAAAAAATGAAGAGGTCGCCCGAAAAAGGCGACCTCTCTTATTGCAGGGCTCAATGGCCTACTTTCTGATGCGCTCGGCAGTCCCGTGCTGACGCTTCTTGAGCGACATCGTAGCCGGAGCCTCACCATAGGTATACTCCTGGCCGGCAACGATGAGCGAGTAGTAACCCAAGGTTTCACCCGACTCCTCATCAATAATCAACTCATAGATATCGCACAAGGCAGTCGTAAGGTAACCATCTTCCACGGAGATCACAAACGGATCGTCGCCATAAGCCTCCTCGTCCTCGGGGTCGGCAAAGCAGAAGAGACCAATGGTCTGACCGGCCTCCTCGTCGAAGTAGTACCAGGCGTAGCCGAAGAACTCGGCAACCTCGCCTTCGTAGAGCGAGTAGCCCGAAAGGGTGAAGGTCGAAGCCTCGGGATCGTAGGTGGCGAGCATGGTCTCGTCGGCATAGTCGAAGAAGTTGTGCACATAGTAGTCGTTCCCCTCCACATGCTCCACATAGATCTGGTTGTAGTAGGGCGTACCATCCTCATACTCGGCCGTTTGGATGTAATAACCACCCTCCTTAACCCCCTCGGTAGGATCGGCGGGGTCGTTGGGATCATTCGGGTCGTTCGGATCCTCTTCCTCCTCGGCAAGAGTCGTCACCGAAAGGGTATCCCAAGCCGAATCCTCATAGCGGGCCAGGTCGCCCGAGAGGGCCTTCACCTTCACCGAATAGGTGGTCTCGGGCTCCAGGCCCGACATCGTTACCGAGCAGTGCTGGGTGGTGATCTCCTTACCGGTGCCCACCACATAGGCATAGGCTGCCGCGTGCTCCACAGCCTCCCATACGAGGGTGAAGCCCTCGGCCGTGATCTCCTCGATCGTCAATTCGGGAGCCGTCAGGGGTACCGCCTGTGTAGGCGGGGTGTTCGGGGTGTTGGGGTTCGGCGTGTTCGAGTTCTCCTCGCTGCAAGCGACCAAGACAAAGGCCAAGGCCACAACAATCAGGTGCAAAAATTGTTTCATAAACTTGGTAATTTTAATGGTTTAATAATTTCATGTTTCTGCAACGACGAGGTCGCTGTGGGGCAAAAGTGTCGTTACGACACCAAAGGTAAGAAAAATGTAAAAAAATCTACCAGAACGACCACAAAAAAGTGAAGTCATGTAATTTTTCACCCGCAGAATCGTTTTATAAAGAAAATTTTGTGTAACTTTGTGCGCTTATACGCATTTAACGCGATAAAGAAGAGAATGAAACAATTGAAGTTGCAGTGGTTTGGTTTTTTGGGTAGTCTGCTCCTCGTAATGCTCCTAAGCAGTTGCGGAGGGCCGAACAGCATCCTCAAAAGCGGCAAACCCGACCTGATTTATAATACCGCCTTGGATTTCTACGGCAAGGAGAAATGGTCGCGCGCCTCCACCTTCTTCGAGGCCTCGCACCACTACTACCAGGGAACCCCTCGCGAGGACAGCATCCTCTTCTTCAACGCCCGTTGCAAGTACAAAGATCGCGACTACGAAACAGCCGTGGAGTTGTTTGACATCTTCCGACGCCGCTTCGGTCGCAGTGTCTTCATCGAGGATGCCGAAGGGATGCACGCCATGTGCTACTACTACCTCTCGCCGGGACCCAAGCGCGACCAGTCGATGACCTCGCAGGCCATTATCTCGATTGCGGAGTTCATCTCGCACTACCCCGAAAGCGAACAGGTGCCCCAATTTCGCGCAATCAACCAAGAGCTTACGGAGCGTCTGCACGAAAAGGCCTACCTGAACGCCTACACCTACTACAAGATCGGTCGCTACAAGTCGGCGATCACGACCTTGAAGAATGCCTTGAAGACCTACCCCGACTCGAAATACCGCGAAGAGATCATGTATCTGATTGTCGCTTCGGGCTATGAGTTGGCCCACAACTCAATCCCCTCGAAACAGGCCGACCGTTACCTCTCGATGAGCGACTCCTACGTCACCTTCAAGTATGAGTTCCCAGAGTCGAAACACCTCAAGGAGTTGGAGCAGTACTTCGAGGAGGCCAAGGATTTCCGCGACAAACACAGCGACAAGGATCCCGAGCAAGAGGAGGACGAGGAGTAAACCAAAGACTCCTACAAAGCATAAAAAACGAAAACAAGAAAACCAAGATAGAGATGGAGATTAAGAAGAACATTCCCAACAACACCGTAACCCGCAAGTTGGTTGACCTGGACTGCCAGACCGGCAACATCTACGAGACGGTAAACATCATCGCACGCCGTGCCAACCAGATTTCGAGCGAGCTCAAGACGGAGCTGAACCGCAAGTTGGCCGACTTCTCGTCGCCCACCGACACCATGGAGGAGACCTTCGAGAACCGCGAGCAGATCGAGATTTCGCGCTACTACGAGCGCCTGCCGAAGCCCGTAATCATCGCTACCGAGGAGTTCCTCGACGGTGAGATCGAGTACAAAGAGGCCTAAATAGATCTGCGACCCAAGGTCGTTGCAGGTATCGCGAAATGATTCGTCCACCCAGCGCGGGAGGCGATCCGTTTCGCGATTTTGCATATCAGAAGGGGGCTTCGACACAAAGAAAAGTCGATCCTCCCCGCAAGGAGAAAGAGTAGAACCCCAAGCCAAGAATCGAACATGCTGAAAGGAAAACATATTTTGCTGGGCATTACCGGCAGCATCGCCGCCTACAAGGCTGCGGCCCTCACGCGCCTTTTGGTCAAGGCCGGCTGCGAAGTACAGGTGGTGATGACCACCCTGGCCAAACAGTTCATTACCCCGCTGACCATGGCCACGCTCTCACAGCGCCCCATCTTGGTCGAGTTCTTCGACCCCGAAAACGGAGCCTGGAATTCGCACATCAAACTCGGTGAATGGGCCGACTGCATGCTCATCGCTCCGGCTACGGCCAATACGCTGGCGAAGATGGCCCATGGCGTGGCCGACAACCTGTTGCTGACGAGCTACCTCTCGGCCCGCTGCCCCGTGGCAGTGGCTCCGGCCATGGATCTCGACATGTTCGCCCACCCCTCGACGCAGGAGAACCTCAAACTCCTGGCCTCGCGTGGCGTAAAGATCGTAGACCCCGGGAGCGGCTTCCTGGCCAGTGGCCTGGAGGGCAAGGGTCGCATGGCCGAGCCCGAGCAGATCGTCGAGTTCCTGGAGCAACTCTTCGACGAAAAAAAAAAGAGCCTCACAGGTAAGCACCTCCTGGTAACGGCAGGCCCGACGTGCGAGGCAATCGACCCCGTGCGCTACATCACCAACCACTCGACCGGCAAGATGGGCTACGCCCTGGCCGAGGAGTTGGTGGCCCGCGGTGCCCGTGTTACCCTGGTCTCGGGCCCCACGCAGCTCGCCTGCCCGAAAGGGGTGGAGCGCGTGGATGTACGCTCGGCCCAGGAGATGTATGAGGCCTCGGTGGAGGCCTTCGCCAAAGCCGATGGTGCGGTGATGTGTGCCGCCGTGGCCGACTACACCCCCGCCGAGGTGGCCGACCGCAAGATCAAGAAGTCGGACGACGACATGGCCATCCGTCTGAAGCGCACGCGCGACATTGCCGCGGAGTTGGGGCGCGAAAAGGGGGATCGAGTCCTTGTCGGCTTCGCCCTCGAGACCGACCACGAGGCCGAACACGCCCAATCGAAACTCGAGCGCAAGAACCTCGACTTCATCGTCCTGAACTCGTTGCGCGATGCCGGCGCCGGCTTTGGTGTCGACACCAATGTGGTCACCTTGATTGATGCCGCAGGAGCCGAGAAGCTGCCCCTGCTCACGAAGGGGAAGGTGGCTGCCCGCATCGTTGATAAAATTGAATCCATCCTCATAAAATAACCCTATGCTGCGTCGTCTGTCGGTTGAAAACTACGCCCTGATCGAACACCTCGAATTGGAGTTGGACGAGCACCTGAACATCCTCACGGGTGAGACGGGTGCCGGAAAGTCGATCCTATTGGGAGCCTTGGGGCTGCTGCTGGGCAACAAGAACGATGGCTCGGCCATGAAGGATGCCACCCGCAACTGCGTGATCGAGGGGGTATTCGACCTACACGGCCTCGGACTGCAAAGCCTCTTCGAGGAGAACGACCTCGACTACGAGGAGGAGCTTACCCTGCGCCGCGTGATCACCCCCTCGGGCAAGAGCCGCTCCTTCGTGGGCGATATCCCCGCCCCACTCTCGGTGGTCAAGGAGCTCGGCACACGCCTTTTGGACATCCACTCGCAGCACCAGAACCTGATCCTCTCCTCCGAAAAGTTCCGCACCGAGGCCCTCGATACGCTGGCCGAGAATGGGGAGCTGCGATCGGCCTATAGCGAAGCCTTCCGAGCCGTGGGTGAGCGTCTTCGTCGCCTTCGGGAGCTGCAAGAGGAGGTGGAGCGTGTTCGTCGCGACGAGGAGTGGCTGCGCTTCCAATGCGAGGAGCTGACCGCCGCCCGACTGAAGGCGGGCGAGGTGGCCGAATTGGAGCAGGAGCAGACGCTGCTGGCCCATGCCGACCGCATCGGAGAGGTCTTGGGAGCCCTGCATCAGGGGTTGGACAGCGAGGAGGTGGGCATCCTGCCTCAACTCAAGAGTTTCGAGAGTTCGCTCCTGCAGATCAAGGAGCAGTTGCCCGAAGCGGCCGACTGGGCCATGCGTCTTCGCTCGGCCCTCCTCGATCTGAAGGATATCGACCTCTCGGCCGCAGCCGCCTACGAAGGGTTGGAGGCCGACCCCGAGCGGTTGCAAAAGGTGGACGACCGCCTGGCGCTGCTCTTCTCGCTCTGTCAGAAGCACCGCGCGAAGGATCTCGAGGAGCTGATCGCCATCCGCGACCGCTACCTGGAGCAGATTGCCACCATAGACCACAGCGACGAGGCACTCCGCGCCGCCGAGAAGAGTTACCAAGAGGCACTCGAAAAGGCCCACGGATTGGCTCGAGAGCTTCACGACTCGCGCCGAAAGGCGGCCCCGGAGTTCGAGCAATCGATCCTCCACACCCTCGGCCGCCTCGGAATGGCCGAAACCACCTTCACGATCGACCTGCAACCCACGGAGTTGACCCCCTCGGGAGGCGACAGCGTGGTCTTCCTCTTCTCGGCCAACCGCACGATGAAGCCCCAACCAATCGAGCGCATCGCCTCGGGAGGAGAGCTCTCGCGCATGATGCTGGCCTTGAAGGCCCTATTGGCCCGCCGCATGCAACTCCCCACAATTCTGTTCGATGAGATCGACACCGGAGTTTCGGGTCGCATCGCCGATGCCATGGGCGAGATCATCAGCGAACTCTCCTCATCGATGCAGGTGGTCGACATCACCCACCTTCCTCAAGTGGCATCGAAGGGGGAACGCCACTTTGTGGTCTACAAAGAGGGGGGACACACCCACCTCAGGCGACTCACTCCGGAGGAGCGCACCACCGAAATTGCCAAAATGTTGTCGGGTGCCGAAATCACCCCCGCCGCCTTGGAGCAGGCACGAATCCTGCTCGGTCGCTAACCATTCATTCTAAGTTGCCTTCAAAAGAGGCAACTTTTTTCATTCTTTTTCGTCGAAACGGCTCTCTCTGCGTCTTATAAGGTGAACGCGCGTTTGAAACGAACGAAAAACAAACAAAAAGATGAATCCAACAAAAAACGAAACCTTGACGCTGTTGGCCGAATGGTACGATGCCTGGAGCGAGGAGCTCTTTCGCTTCGCCTTCTACCGCCTCTCTTCACGCGAAGATGCCGAAGATGTGGTTCAGGAGGCCTTCCTACGGGTGGCGAAGAACGATCCCTCCCAATTGAAAGAGCCCCGCGCCTACCTCTACCGAGCCATCCAAAACGGGTGCAACGATTGCCTGCGGCGCAGACGACCCTCCCTTGAGATAGACCAACGCCTGGCCAAAGAGCCTGAAGTGGAGGAGAGGGAGGCACTCGAAGAGGCCGCACAAATCAACCAACTACTCAACAAACTCCCCGAGGAGCAGAGCGAGGTCATTCGCCTCCACCTGCATGGCAACCTAAAGTTTACCGAGATTAGCGAGGTGCTGAACCTTTCGGCCTCTACCCTCAAGAGCCGGTTTGCAGCCGGGATCGAACGACTCAAAAAGATGTGGAACAACTAAGAATCGAAAACCATGAAGACGAACAACCAACCATACGATGAAAAGACGAATCAGGTGATCGAGGCACTTCGCCCCCACCACGACCTGAAACCCTCGGCCGCCCTGCGCGACCGCATGCTGCAAGCGGCAGAGCGCGAGCTCGACCTACAGCAGCCGAATTCCACCAAACCCTTCACGCTACGCCTATGGCGATGGGGTGGGGCTCTCCTCTCGGCAGCAGCAGCGATCGCCCTGGCGGTAGTGATAGTCGGCCACTCGCCCGCCTATGCCGCCCGAAAGTACCTTGAAGGGGCGGTCAAGGCGATGAGCGAAACCAAGAGCCTGGAGATCGCCCTGCGCATCCGCACCCTGGAGGAGGAGAATTTCGAGTACACCCACCCCCAAGCCGACTTTGTTCCCCACAAGGTAAAGGTGGTCTATGGCACCCCCACCCTATGGCGCATCGAAAAGGCCGGACGTACCATGCTCTACAACGGAGTGAAGGGCTACCAATGGATCCCCTCGACCCAAAGCGGCTGGGTCATGGAGGGGGAGTATTCCGACGGCATGGTCGATCTACTGACCCACCCGAATCGACTTTTGGAGGCCGAGATCGCGTTGGCTCGCTCCACGCGCGATGCCTCCTATGAGATGACGGAATACCCGGGTAGTATCTGCCTGGTCGTGGAGATGCCGGCACAAGGCGACTACTCCGAAAGCGATTACCAACTCAACACCTCGATCTTAGAGAGCAACACGCGCCGCACCTACCACTTCGACCGCGAGAGCGGACGACTCACCTACGCCTGTATCGTCGGGATCTTCGACCGGGAAGAGCGTGTCTTGCTTGAAATTGACTCTATCCGCTACGACGAACCGCTCGACATCGTCGCCCTTACGGCACTGCCAAACGACTATGCGTGGAGCGAACGCGCGATCCCCGAAACGAACCACACGATCTTGAGCGGCATCTCGCCCGAGGAGGCGGCGCGACAGATCCTCACAGCGATGCAGGATTGGGATAAGCAGACGCTCAACGTAGCTCTACACTTCTACCCAGGCCACGCTCATGAGATTATCAAAGATCATTACAAAGGAGTGGAGCTTTTGGAGGTGGGCAAAGCCTTCCGCTCGGGAGCCTACCCGGGAGTCTTCGTCCCCTGCCGCATCAGCAAGCCCAATGGCACGAAGGAGGAGCTGCAACTCGCCCTGCGCAACGACAACCGCCAACAAATTTGGCTCGTCGATGGCGGCTTGTAATCGGACACAGAATGGAAATAAATGGTCTATAAGGGGTGTCGGGAATTCCCGACCCCCCTTATCGCATTTTCTTTTCTCGCATTTTTTTTGTACTTTTACACAATAAACAACCATTCGATGGAGGCTTTGACCGAATTTTTCTTTCAGTGGGGCTATTGGGGAATGCTCCTGGCCGCCTTCCTGGCCGGCAGCGTGGTGCCGATCGGCTCGGAGGTGATCTATGTGCTCCTACTCAAAGCGGGTCTCGACCCCCTGCTCACCACCCTGGCTGCCACCGCCGGCAACACCCTGGGCGGCATGACCTGCTATTGGATCGGCATGCTCGGCAAACGGGAGTGGATCCACCGCCGATTGGGGATCAGCGAGGAGAAACTCGACAAGGCCACCCGTTTCCTGCAGGGGCGTGGTGCCTGGATGGGCTTCTTCGCCTTCCTCCCCTACTTAGGCGAGGCGATCGCCGTGGCCCTGGGCTTCATGCGCTCGAACCAACCCGTCACCGCCCTCTCGATGGCCCTCGGCAAAGCCGCCCGCTACTCCGCCCTGTTCCTGGCTTTCAAAGGGGTGATCTCGCTGTAATTCTGACCTTTCCCAATTAGAAACAGAAAACCCTGCCTTTTCGGGCAGGGTTTTCGAATATAGGATCAAGCTTGAAGGCTTATGCCTGCAAGGCTTCGTGGTCGGATTTTGCCATAACCAGCAGGTTGTCGAACGAACGCTGACCCGTACCTCCGGGGATCTTGCCACCGACGATGACATTCTCCTTGAGGTTCTCCAGGTGGTCCACCTTGGCCTGGATAGCGGCCTCGTTGAGCACCTTGGTCGTCTCCTGGAACGAAGCGGCCGAGATAAAGCTCGAGGTCTGCAATGCGGCGCGGGTGATACCCTGCAGGATCTGGGTCGAGGTAGCGGGCACGATATCGCGCACCTCCACCGGCTTCAGATCGCGGCGCTTGAGGCTCGAGTTCTCGTCACGCAGCTTGCGCACCGAGATAATCTGACCGGGCTGCACGTTGGTCGAGTCGCCGGCGTTGGTTACCACCACCTTGTCGTAGAGTTCGTCGTTCACATCCATGAACTCCCACTTGTCGACGATCTGATCCTCGAAGAAGCGGGTATCTCCCGGATCCTCGATCTTGACCTTCGACATCATCTGACGAACGATAATTTCGAAGTGCTTGTCGTTGATCTTCACACCCTGCATGCGGTATACCTCCTGAACCTCGTTCACGATGTACTCCTGAACGCGCGTAGGACCGAGGATGTTCAGAATATCGGCAGGCGTGATGGCGCCATCCGACAGCGGGCTTCCGGCCTTCACGAAGTCGTTCTCCTGAACGATGATCTGACGAGCCAGGGGCACCAGGTAACGCTTCACATCGCCCTGCTTCGAGGTGATGATGATCTCGCGATTACCACGCTTGATCTTGCCGAATGCTACCTCACCGTCGATCTCCGATACAATGGCGGGGTTCGACGGGTTACGGGCCTCGAAGAGCTCGGTAACACGCGGCAGACCTCCCGTGATATCGCCGCCACCCTTACCTACGGCACGCGGGATCTTGATCAGGATATCACCGGCCTTGATCTTGGCCTTATCCTTCACCACGACGTGGGCCGTTACGGGCAAGTTGTACGACTTCACCTCCTCGTCCTCCTTGTTCAGGATCTTGATGACGGGGTTCTTGGTCTTATCCTTCGACTCGATGATCACCTTCTCCGACAGACCGGTCTGCTCGTCGCGCTCCTCGCGGTAGGTTACACCCTCGATCACGCTCTCGTACGATGCCTTACCGTCAAACTCGGAGATGACTACTGCGTTGTAGGGATCCCACTCGCAGATCATGTCGCCCTTCTTGACCATGGCACCATCCTGCATAAAGAGCGTAGCACCATAGGGCAGGTTGTGCGTATAGAGTACGATCTCGGTCTTGGGATCCACAATACGGAACTCCGACTGACGCGAAATCACCAGGTCGATCGTCTCTCCGGCAGCGTTCTTGGTCTTGATGGTACGCAACTCGTCGATCTCCAGACGACCCTCGTACTTCGAGACCACATTGGTCTCTACGGTCGTACCACCGGCCACACCACCGACGTGGAACGTACGAAGCGTAAGCTGCGTACCGGGCTCACCGATCGACTGGGCGGCAATCACACCGACAACCTCACCCTTCTGTACCATGCGGGCGGTAGCCAGGTTGCGACCATAACACTTGGCGCAGACACCGCGACGGGCCTCGCAAGTGAGTACCGAGCGGATCTCCACCGACTCCAGCGGCGACTTCTCGATCGCCTCGGCAATGGCCTCGGTGATCTCCTCACCAGCCTTGCAGAGCACCTCGCCCGTGAGCGGGTGGATCACGTCGTTGAGTGCCGTGCGACCCAGGATACGGTCGTAAAGGGTCTGTACCACGTCATCGTTGCGCTTGATGGCCGTAGCCGTCAGACCACGCAACGTGCCGCAATCCTCCTCGTTGATGATTACGTCCTGTGCCACATCCACCAGACGACGTGTCAGGTAACCGGCATCGGCCGTCTTCAAGGCGGTATCGGCAAGACCCTTACGGGCACCGTGGGTCGAGATAAAGTACTCGAGCACCGAAAGACCCTCCTTGAAGTTCGAGAGAATCGG
>CAJGDL010000042.1 GCA_904502075.1 uncultured Alistipes sp. | reverse complement strand
CAAAATAAAAAGTAAAATTTATACCCTAGTGAGCAATTATGCCTCAAACAGGAAATCATTATTTACACACCATTTAATACAATTTTCTATGAAATTTTACTATCTTTGTACTTGGATTAGGGCTCCAAGCAGGTAATCTGAGAAGTGTGCATTTACTATAATAGAATGGCACAATTATCGACCCTATTTCGGCTCGAAGTTTGCAACTCATTGATTATCAATGCTATTTTTACACTGCATCGGCAAGTAACTAACGCCCTCTAACGCCCACTAATAAACACTGACGCCTACAAAAATCGGTTAAAAATCACACAATGCCGTATTCTTAGATTTGACCGAACTCTGCTTCAGGCTCTGTCATACTGTTGCTCTTGTGGTTCCACACTTGTTCGCTTATATGCGCTGCTCTTAACTCCGGCTATGCAATCATCAAGTGTGGTTTGCTTCTATCCGTCTGTTACGGTTTGATTTCTGGCATTCTCTCCGCAGTGGACATCTCTCACATCTATTCGCCATGTAAATACTGACTCTCTGCTGGTAGGCGAGTTAGACACATGGGATATTTAGCAAAGATTTATCGAGTATTATTGCTGTTCTAAAAGGATGAAAAATAGGGTTGATTCCATTGCAGAAATCAACCCTATAATTGTTATCGGACACGAATACTTACCAATACCATTCCGTAAATCGGGATTTGTATGGCACGGGTAAAGTTAGGTTGCCATACTGCGACATGGTCCACTGGTCACCTCTATCGCCGATAGATAGTTCTGTATAAGTATCTACTTTTGCCAAATCATCACTGAAAACAACGGGGATTAAGTATTCGTTGGTTTTTGTCGGGGTATAACCGTCGGTCCAATAGTATATACCAGACACTTCGGCACTCGAACTTATGTTTACAGCATCCATATAGTTCCACGATATGCCTCCTGCCAGAACACAATCCTCCACAATGCTTTTGTTCTTAATGTCGGGAGTTAGTTGTGCCGCATTTCTTCCATTGGTATCAATTATTGCCCCGGTGTTCAAGCACTCGCTGATGACACTATATTCATTCAATTGCCCTACAAATCCTCCTACATTACTATCTGTTCCACACTGTAAATTTCCGGTGTTGACACATTGCGATACAACAACGGTATTTTCTTCAAAATCAGTTAAAGCTCTCGTTACATTGTTTGCAATAGCAGTAGTTGCATTTACAGTTGCTAAAACTTTTACTATAATTAAAGTCGAACCACCTGATACTGCTAAAGATGCAATAAAGCATGCACCACCAACAATCATGCATGCGCTACCCACTGCTGAATGATATATCTGGTCTTGCTTCTCCATTTTAGCCACTTCATTTGCACGCTCGTTTAGCATATCATTCATGTTTTGGAAGAAATGCTCTTTGGTAGGTTCGTTTGTAGAGTATGTAAGCACATCTTGGTTATACTGATTGAAACCGCTATATATTTCATGCTCTGCACGAATGTTTTGCAAATCTGTTCGCACGGTACTGATGGCTATGTCATTCATTGTTGACATGCTATTTATGTATGCATCGTATTCGGTGCTACTCATAAATGGTTTTACGGGCAGCATCAATTCTGATAGATTCTCATCGTTTAGATTGCCTTGTGTTGCTAATGTGAGATCGTAATCGACAATAAATCTATTGTAATCGGAAGTACGCGTTGGAGCTGTGAGCAATTTTATGGCTGATGTTGCATTAAAACAAGCAAAACCAAGTGTTACAACTGATGTAACTATTCTGAAACTATCTTTTAAAGTCCACATTTTCGGATTACCAATCTCACCGGCTATACCACCGACATTGGCTCCAGACATCGTGCTTGAAACAGAACCTGTATTGGCGCAATAATGAGTTATGAAATATGTGCCTGACAAGCCTACTAAACCTCCGACATTGTCGCCTGTAGCATTTACATTGGCATAATTCTGTGTGCATGTGATAGCACCCATGATGCTATTGCCGATAATGCCACCAACCTGGTTCACACCATCAACGGAGGCCGTGTTGATGGTGTTCTGTATGGCACAGACCGGTGATTCGCCCACGATACCTCCCACATAATCGTCTCCACGCACCGAGCCTTTATTCAAGACTGAATATAGAGTACATTGAGATTCGCCTACAATACCTCCAACAAACTTCACGCCTTGGACTGAACCAAGGTTTTCACAGTTGTACACCAAAATATCGCTATAAGTGTACTCCTCATCGGCACCTGTGCTGTTGGAGATTCGCGAACTACCCACAATACCTGCCACACCTTCTTGTCCCTGAATATTACCATAGTTAGAGCAAGAAAGGATAAGTGAATTACCTAAACCTCCGACAATACCACCAGCACCTATCACAGTGGCACTTTCGCCATCAGAGCCACCTAAATTTGACTGAATATTACCATAGTTGGTACAAGCTACCACAAACAGAGAGTCGGCAGATCCGACAATACCACCGCAAGGAGCATAGTAAGAGGTGATGTCGGCATTGTTGATACTGTTAGAAATTACAGCCTTCGACGAAAGTGCGCCGGCACCAAGCAGACCACCTACGGCATATCCGCCTACAATTTGGTTGTTTGATGCAATTTCGCATTGGTCAATGTAGAGATTGGCATACTCCTCCACTGTTCCGACAAGACCGCCAATGGCAAGACTGTTGTCATTGGGAGTTGACGAACCATTACCAAGGATGGATGAGTTCTCCACTTTACAATTCGTGATATAGGTTACATCTTGATAGCCTCCACGTGTCAGAGCACAACCAACCAATGCTGCCGACGAGAACCAACCTTCAATTCGCGCATTTTCAATAGTAAGACTGTCAATTCGCGCGTTAATGGCACAACCAAACAGAGCTACAAAAGAGCTTGTTTTACGCTCGCTCCACAAATTTGTAATCTTTTGTCCATCAACATTAACGCAATTTTCTATGAAATTTTACTATCTTTGTGTCAGAATCAGGGCGCATTTTTTTGCATTATTTAACGGGATTTACTAAATTTGCATGTAGGAATAATCAATATTATTTCAAGTGATTCAATCTGGCAATTATTATTAACTAATACATATCAAAGATGAAAAGTATTACAATTTTTAAGGCTCTGGCAACTATTGCTGCAATGTTGTGTTTGGCAACTTTTATTTCTTGTGAAAAAGAGGAAACAAACACTGCGCAACAGAATTCCCCCAAGTATGTAAAAGCGATTGAATACTACGAAGTGACTCTTACAGAGGATTTCTTTGATTTTTATGATGTAGTAGCTACTATTGGTAATAGTGAAACGGATGTCAAAACCATAAAGTTCGATTCACCTGTGTGGAAATACAGCAAAACCTGGGATTACATTATTCCCGGAAAATTCACATGCGATGTGATTGCCACAGTAAAGAACCCTCTGCCCGAGATTGATCCGGATAAGTTGTACACTTTTAAGGTTGAGTCATCGTCTTTACTTCAATTATATGACGAGGCAGGTCATTTGACATTGCCTATGTGGGATGGTTCGAATGGTACTTACCATGGCATGTCTTTAAAAGGTGTAGATAAAGTTACAAAGTATGTTACAGAAAAATATAAGGAAGTTGTAATCCTTAACTCTTCTTACACAATAAAATAATTAAAAAACATTGTTAAGTGGGAAAGATTAAGACCCTTATATATATTACTGCCGCATGCCTTTTGGGGGCATGCGGCAGTAATAATTCAGGGACTTTCGACCAGCAATATGTCCCTGTTGAGCCCGATTATAAAAATGCAGACATGTGGGTGTGTCACCTCAACGATGCAAATGGTATGGGTGCCGATGTGTTTTATATACCATCGACATGGGAGTTTGATTGGACAACAAGTGATGGGGTCACATGCCATTATGCCGATGTGAGCAACGAACAGCATCGCAGCAATATGGCCATAGAGATGAACGGTGTTGCAGAATATATGGCAGAGGGCAACAATTTTTATTCGCCTTACTATCGACATATCACCCTTGACACCTGGGCAACATTGGACGAGAGGCTTATCACCCATCAGTACGAGAGTGTGTCACTGAAGGATGTGAAGCAGGCTTTCGACTACTATATTGAGAACTACAATAATGGTCGCCCTTTTATCCTCGCAGGGTTTAGCCAAGGAGCAAAATCGGTAGTGGAACTGATGAAATGTATGCCTGAGGATATACATAAAAACATGGTTGCTGCCTATGTGCTTGGGTACAAAGTGACTCCAAGCGATGTTGCAATAGCACCATGGATTACAGCGGCGAAGAGCGCGAGCGACATTGGGGTTACTATATGCTATAACTCTGTATCAGATGTCAAGTATATTAAACCTATAGTCAGTTCGCCAACGGTTATGTGTATAAACCCGGTCAACTGGCGTACAGACTCAACACCGGCGATACTTAACGACAGCATCACTGTAACACTGAATACAGAGCATAATGTGCTTGTTGTGGATGGTTATGACGGCAGTCATCTACCCAATATCTTGAATATCCTGAATGTGGGTGATTATCATGGTGTGGAGCCGTGGCTATACGATCAATCTCTGCGCACAAACATCAAGCAACGCATCGAAGTTTTCAGAGAGAACAATTAGACTGCTATTCCATTGCGGATGGTGGTTACAAGGACAAGAGGAGAGTAGGTGCACAACGGATAAAATAGAGATTTATGGCAACAGAAACTGAGCATATTCTTCAAGGAGAGGTGGTAGAATTTGATCTGCCCGAGGGGGAGCACTACCGAGGCGAGGTGGATGACGAAGGTCGTCCGCACGGGGTAGGCACCATGCACTACCCGAAGCGGCCGTATCGGAGTTGGATGGAGCTTCAGGTCTCCGATCGCAAGTATCACGGCGAGTGGAGCCACGGCGTTCGTTCGGGTAGCGGGCGGATGGAATATTACCGAAACGGCCTCGGGTCGGCCGAGTACCAAGGGCAGTGGCACGACGATCTTCCTGAGGGAGTGGGTACCTTCACAGCATTCGGCGACACCACCGACGAGAAGTATCAGGGCGGATGGCTCCGCGGGCTGCGTCACGGAGTGGGTACCCACCACACGCATTGGGACAAGGGGACCTTTCCCGACGAGACCTACACGGGCCAATGGCAGGAGGACAAGCGTTGCGGCAGAGGAATCTGCACCTACGACGGCGAAGAGAAGCACACCTACGAGGGCGAGTGGCAAAACAATAGGTACCACGGCCATGGGGTATTCACCCTCAGAAACGGCAATCGGATCGAGTGTGAATGGGAAAATGGCAACAAAGAGGGGGTAGGCACCTACACCTTTGCCAATGGCAAGCAATTTCGGGCTGTGTGGCGGAACAACCTGATCGACCTCTCCTCGATCCAACGAGAAGGCAAGAACGAGAAACCTCTACTGGCGATCACGCTCCATGCCGAGGGGTTCGACTACAACCGCACGGCCTACGGCCTGATCGAGGCCGCGGAGGGGGTGTTCACCCTGGCCGATTGTGCCATTCTGAGGCGCGACCGAGGCTTCAAGGAGAAGGAGCCCCTACTGAAGATCTCGCACATAGGCGACCAGGAGATTACCTACCTTGCTTTGGGAGAGTATACCGGGAAAATCCGCCCGGGAGAGCGGCAGGAGCACGGGTTCAAGCTCGAGGGCACGGCACGCATCTACGACGAGGAGTACGACTACACAATCGAACACACGATCACGATCGATTGGTGTCGATAAGGAAAAAACAAGGGATCACGTTAAAATCCCGGTGGGGAGAAATGTTTAGGAGGGGGTATGTGCTTTAGGCACATACCCCCTCCTAAACACACAGCGTCATCCCGAGAATTTTCATTTTAGGGCCTTGCATAGCGCGGTGGTGTTGCATGAAAATTCGTGGGGATCTTCCGATTATCAAGGAGTTGTGGTATCGTTTAACGGCCCAATCGACAAGGCAGTTTGGGACAATCCACGGTTTTGGGTAAGCGGTAGATTGCCACAAATTTTCATGGTGGCAAACCGCTTTCCGCTTCGCCCTAAAATGAAAATTCTCGGGATGACGAAGTGTGTTTCTACAATATCGGGCAAAGCCCGATATTGTAGAAACTTTTTTACTCTCACCACCGAATTTTACGATGTACAAAAACAAGTCGGCCTGTCAGGGTTCCAACGAAACCCGACAGGCCGACATCCTTTTTGCTGCGCAGTGGCTACTGCCCACCAAACTCCATCAGATAGGCCTTAATGAAGAGATCCAAATCGCCATCCATCACGGCATCGACATTCGATGTCTGCACATTGGTGCGGTGGTCCTTCACGCGGCGATCATCGAAGACATAGGAGCGGATCTGCGAACCCCATTCGATGCGTTTTTTGGTCGCCTCGAGGGCCTGCTGGGTCGCCATACGCTTATCCAATTCGCGCTGATAGAGTTTGGATTTGAGGATGCGCATGGCATTCTCACGGTTCATCAACTGCGAACGGGTCTCCATGTTCTCGATCAGGTACTCAATAGCCTCCCCCGTATCGGGATCTTTGCCATGGTAGCGCAGACGCACGGCCGTCTCCACCTTGTTGACATTCTGACCTCCGGCACCCGATGAGCGGAAGGTATCCCACTCAATGTCGGCCGGGTTGACCGTAATCTCGATCGTGTCGTCGATGGCCGGCGAGACGAAGACCGAGGCAAAGGTGGTCTGACGCTTGTTGTTGGCATTGAAGGGCGAGAGACGCACCAAACGGTGCACGCCGTTCTCGCTCTTGAGGTATCCGTAGGCATATTCACCCTCAATCTCCAGGGTACAACTCTTTACCCCCACCTCGTCGCCGGCCTGGTAGTCGAGCGTCTTGACCTTGTAGCCGTGGGCCTCGGCCCAGCGAGTATACATACGCAGCAACATCGAGGCCCAATCCAACGCCTCGGTACCTCCGGCTCCGGCATTGATATCGAGGATGGCCCCCAACTTATCCTCCTCACGGCGAAGCATGTTACGCATCTCAAGATTTTCAACCTGAAGTAGCACTTCGTCGTAGAGCGTCGAAAACTCCTCTTCGGAGGCGACCCCCTCCTTCACGAATTCGGGCATCAGCTCCAGATCCTCCACCCCCTTGGCAATCTGTTCATAGTCGGTGATCCAGCTCTTGATCGAGGCCACCTTCTGCAACTGCTGACGCGCCCGCTCGGGATCATCCCAAAAGTTAGGCTCCTGGGTGCGCTCCTCCTCGTTGCGAAGGTCGATGCGTTTCTGTTCGATATTCAGACAGCGGAAGAGTTCCTCGCTGCGACGTGCCAAATCTTTTATCTGTTCCGTGAGTACCATAGTGCGCAATTGTCAGGGTCAAAGGTAGAGAAAAAAACGAAGGCTGCCAAATGGTTCCATCTGCCAGCCCCCATTTCGGCTATAAATTCATCAGCTCGGCCAATTTTCGGGAGAGTTCGGTGTTGTCCATCACTCCGTTGATGCGCTCGGCTCCTCGGCCATAGAGGTAGACCGGCACGAGAATTCCCGTGTGGCTGCCCGTGGAGTATCGGTACTCGATACCGCTCTCCGAGGAGGTAAAGTCGCTGTTTCCGCTCGCCATAGTCAGCCCCCCCGTCTCGTGGTCGGCCGTCACCACCAACAGGGTCTCGGGGTGGGCCTCTACATAGCGCATGGCGGCCGCCACGGCCTGCTCAAAATCTCGCACCTCAGCCAGGATGCCGGGGGTGTTGTTTCCATGGCTCTCGAAGTCAATCTGCGACCCCTCAACCATCAGCACAAAGCCCTCCTTTCGTTCCGCAGCGCGCCCCTCAAGGTAGCGAAGCGACGAGGCCACAGCCTGCGACAGGAAGTCATCGCGCCCGGCAAGTTTCGAGGGAAGGTGCCCCTCCGAGAAGAGGCCGATTACCCGCTCCTCCGAGAGCGAATCCAATGCCGCAAGGTCGTCGATCGAGCGATATCCCACCTGCCCCATCTGCGCCAAAGGCGAGAGGTTTTCGGAGTCTCTCTTGTCGGGCTCCACCATCGAAGTGCGGCCGCCGCCCAGGATCAAGTCAATCCCCGACTCCGCGAGTTGATGCGAGATCTCGTCGTAACGCCCGCGGTGAGCCACATGGGCATAGAACGAAGCCGGAGTGGCGTGCTGCACCTCGCAGGTAACAACAATACCCGTGGCCGCACCCCGCTCTTTTGCGCGAGTAAGGATCGACTCCACGGGGAGCGAATCGGGCGTCATGCCCACCATTCCGTTGTTGGTCTTATGGCCTGTGGCGAGTGCCGTTCCTGCGGCGGCCGAGTCGGTTACCCGGTTATTCGCTGAGTAGGTAGAGATCAGTGCAACATTTTCCATCCGATCGAAGGCCGTGGGCTGATAGCCCCCCTCGATCATCATCATCGCCACATGCGAGAGCCCCATACCATCACCGATCATGTAGATCAAATTCTTGGGGGCAGGCTCCTGCTTCGAGGGAAGATAGGCCACGACCCCGAAAACCAGGGCCACAAAGAGGGCGAATAACGCGATTTTTCCTTTCATGATTGAACAATTTTTGGGGTTTGGGCACATCGACCGCCCATTGTGCGGTTGTGCCCCACAAAAATAACAAGAAGATGGAGAATTTCCAAAAAAATTCGTACATTTGCTTAATTGATAGTAACCCCATAATCGCAAGATAAAACCATGGATGTACGAATCGCCGAAGATTGGAAGGAGATCCTTCACGAAGAGTTTGAGAAGCCCTATTTCCGCGAACTTGTAGAGTTTGTGCGCCAAGAATACGCCTCGGGTACCGTCTATCCCGCGGGACGAAACATCTTCCGGGCCTTCGACAAGTGCCCTTTCGATCGACTCAAGGTGGTCATTATCGGCCAGGATCCCTACCACGGCGAGGGGCAGGCCAACGGCCTCTGCTTCTCGGTAGGGGCAGGAGTTCCCCTCCCCCCATCCCTGCAAAACATCTTCAAGGAGGTGGCCGCCGACACAGGAAGAGCCATCCCCACAAGCGGCGAACTGGAGCGTTGGGCCGAGCAGGGAGTCTTGCTACTCAACGCGGTGTTGACCGTCCGCGCCCACGAGGCCGCCTCGCATGCAGGACGCGGCTGGGAGCAATTTACCGATGCCGTGGTTCGCTCCATTGCCGAGCGCAAAGAGGGGGTAGTCTATCTGCTTTGGGGCAGTTATGCCCAACGCAAAGGGGCCATGGCAGACCCCACGCGAAACTGCATCCTCAAGGCCGTACACCCCTCTCCCCTTTCGGCCTACCGCGGATTCTTCGGCTGTCGCCACTTCTCGCAAGCCAATGCCTACCTGCGAAGCCTCGGCAAGGAGGAGATCCTCTGGTAGGGGCGCAACGACTCCCTTGGGACCATCCGAAACCGACCTGTAACAAAGCAAAAAGAAAAAGCGGTTGAGATTCTCAACCGCTTTAGTGACACCGACAGGACTCAAACCTGTAACCTTCTGATCCGTAGTCAGATGCTCTATTCAATTAAGCTACGGTGCCGAATTGCGAGTGCAAATATACGGCAGTTTTTCTTACCGTGCAAATATTTTTCGATATTTTTTTTATTTTTTTTACAATCTTTTCACAACCCACTGAAAATCAACAGAAACAAAAAACAATAAAAAACGGAGGCGAGCACCCCTCAAGGTGTTCGCCTCCGATTTTAGTGTGCGGCACGAGAACGGCTACTTGATAAACTCCTTCAGCGTCTCCATTACCCCCTCACCGCGCAGCTGCGTAGCTACGATCTTGCCCTCGGGCGAGATAAGGAAATTGGAGGGAATCGACTGCACGGCATACTTCTCAATCTGCTCCGAACCGGCACCGATCACATTCACCCAGGTCATCTCATGAGCGGGCAGGAAGGCCTTCCAAGCCTCGGCATCGTGATCGAGCGAGACACCATAGATCTCGAAACCCTTGTCGTGGAATGCCTTGTAGGCCTCCACCAGGTGGGGGATCTCCTTCTTGCAGGGGCCACACCAGGTTGCCCAGAAGTCGATGAGTACCCACTTACCCTCGCCAACGAGCGACGAGAGAGCTACGGTCTCACCGGTGGGATTCTCCAGGTTAAGCTCGATGTAGGGCTGACCGATCTCCGTGGCAGCCTTGGCCTCGATCGCCTCGTTGATCTTGGCCACAAGGCCCGAAGCCTGCACATCGGGAGCCATCGAAGCCACGAGCTCACGCAACTCGTTCGAGGGCAGACCGGCATACTGTCCTGCTACGATGTAGGCGCTGAAGAGGTTCGTGAGGTTGGCATCAACCATGGCCTCGGTGAGCGAGTCGGCACGGTCGCGAATGGCCAGCTGCTCCTCG
Organism: uncultured Alistipes sp.; assembly: GCA_904502075.1. Lineage (GTDB taxonomy): Bacteria > Bacteroidota > Bacteroidia > Bacteroidales > Rikenellaceae > Alistipes. Next base: position 2,679 of record CAJGDL010000042.1, on the reverse strand, counting down.
GCGCTCTCGGCGAACATAAAGGCGGTCTGCATCGCGGCCATCTCCTTATCGTAGGCCGTAAAGGCGTCATTGGCGGGGGTACCCGTAACCACGGGGCCCGGCTGATCGTTCTGTTCACCCATCGTCAGGGTAATCTCGCCCTTCTCGAGGAAGAGGTAACCGGCAGGCTCCTGACCTGCGGTAGCGAAGAGGACGAGCTCGGGAACCTTGGCATCGCCCTTGAAGGTAAACTTACCCTCGGCATCTACGGCCGTCGAGGCCAAGACCTCGCGGTCGATCGAGAGGAGGTAGACCGAATCACCCTCCTGAGCTACCTGACCCGTGAGGGTGTAGCTGTGGTTCGTGCAGCTGCACAGGGCGGCTGCGGCCATCATGGCAAAAATTGTCTTTTTCATGGTACTTTTGTTTTTAGTATTAGTTTTTGGTTTGTCTCTATTTTACGCGGTCGGGGTGCTCCCTGAGGAACTTCTCCCACGAGCTGCTCCCCTTCTTGCTCACCGATTTCAGGCCTCCGCCAAGGCCTTTCGAGCGAGCCTCTCCCAGTGCCTCGTTCAGCACGTTGTGATCCATGTAGTAGTGACACAGGGCCACCGCCATGCCATCCGTGGCATCCAGGCGGCGCGGAGCCTCCTCGATCTTAAGCGTGGCCCGCACGATGCCCGCCACCTGCTCCTTCGAGGCCGATCCCGACCCCGCAATGGACTGCTTGATGCGGCTCGGGGCATACTCGAAGACCGGCAGGTCGCGGCTCAAAGCTGCCGCCATGGCCACCCCCTGGGCTCGTCCCAACTTGAGCATCGACTGCACATTCTCGCCAAAGAAGGGGCTCTCCAAAGCCACCTCCTGGGGGGCATAAGCTTCGATCAACGCCCCCACGCGCTCGAAGATGTAGCGCAACTTGGCGTAAGGGTCGGTGAGTTTATGGAGATCGATATCGCCCAAGACCACCGAGCGCACCGTGCGACCCTCAACCTCGAGCACCCCATACCCCATGTAGTTGGTGCCCGGGTCGATTCCCATGATGCGGTATGTGGTCTTGCTGCTCACCTCCGCCTACTCCTCTTTGAGTTTTGCCACCTCCTTTTCGAGGGCCATCACCTTGCGCGAAAGTTCGGGCAGGGTCTTAAAGACAGCCGAGGCACGGTGGTACTGCATGCCGGGCAGGGCGGGATAACCGAAACGGGTCTCGCCATCGGGCACATTCTTATCCAAGCCGCTCTTCGATCCCACCATCACGCGGTTACCGATCGTCACATGGTCGGCAATACCCACCTGGCCGGCCAGGAAGCAGTGGCTACCCACCTTCGAGGTGCCGGCGATACCCGTCTGGGCCGACGATACGGTATGCTCACCAATCTGCACGTTGTGGCCGATCTGAATCAGGTTGTCGAGCTTCACTCCGCGACGAATGATCGTCGAATCGGTCTTGGCGCGGTCGATACAGGTATTGGCACCAATCTCCACATCGTCCTCGATGATCACATTACCCAGCTGCGGGATCTTGGCAAACGAACCATCGGGCTTGGGGGCAAAACCGAAGCCGTCGGCTCCAATCACAGCACCGGCATGGAGGATGCAACGGGCACCCACCTTGCAACCCTCGTAGATCTTCACGCCCGGGTAGAGGATCGTACCCTCGCCGATCTCCACCTTGTCGCCGACATAGACCTGGGGATAGATCTGACACCCCTTGCCGATCTTGGCACCGGCCTCGATCACCGCAAAATCGCCAACATAACAACCCTCGCCCACCTCGGCAGCCTCCGAAATGGAGCACATCTTCGAGATTCCCTGCTTCTTGGGGCGCATGGCGTTGTACATCTCCAGGAGCTGAAGCACCGCGGCACCGGCATCGTCCACCTTAATCAGGGTCGCCTTCACCTCCTGCGAGGGCTCGAACGAACGGTTGCACAATACGATCGATGCCTCGGTCGTATAGAGATAGGATTCATACTTCGGGTTGGTCAAATAGGCCATCGAGCCGGCCTTGCCCTCCTCGATGGAGGATACCGTGCTGACCATCGTGTTCTTGTCGCCCACCACTTCGCCTTGAAGCAGGCCGGCAATCATTTCTGCTGAAAACTGCATACTTTTTCTCTTTATCTTACAAATATTTCTTCAAATCAATCCCTTTGGGCATAAACTCCCCGACCTCGCGGCCAAAGGCCACCAACTCGCGAACCGTCGAGGAGCTGATGTCGGCCACCTCGGCTGGCGTAAAGAGCAAGAGGGTCGTCAGATGGGGATAGAGCCGCCTGTTGGCCGCCGCCATCGTCTTCTCGTACTCGAAATCGACCGTATTACGCACCCCACGCAGCAGGGCCACTGCCCCGATCTCGGTGGCAAAGTCCCCCGTCAAGCCGCGATAAACCTCGACCTGAACCCGCTCGTTGTCGCGGTAGAGCTCCTCGATGAGCCGCTTGCGACTCTCCACACTGAGGAATCCGCGCTTCTGAATGTTGTCGCCAATAGCCACCACCACCCGGTCAAAAAGCCTCAACGCCTCCTCCACCAAGGCCTCATGACCTCGGGTAAAGGGGTCAAACGACCCGGCAAAAACGATCTTTCTCTCTTTGTGTTGCATACATTTAACACCTTGTAAAGGGCAAAGGTACAAAATAATTAGAAATTATTATAATTCATGATTCAAAATTCAGAATTCAAAATTATTTTATTCCT
>CAJGDL010000041.1 GCA_904502075.1 uncultured Alistipes sp. | reverse complement strand
TTCCTCGATATGCCCAACCGCTACGAACTCTGTACTCTGCTGCGGAGATTGGCCCACGAACAGCAAAAGAGCATCCTTTTCTCGACCCACGAGTTGGATATCGCCCTCTCGCTCTGCGACGACATCGCCCTGATCGATACCCCACAACTGCACCTCCTGCCGACCTCCGAGATGGTACACAGCGGCCACATCGAGCGCCTATTCAGCAACTCGACCGTCCGTTTCGATGCGATAAGCGGCACCGTACAAGTCTTGGAGTAGATGGGACGGAATCACCCCAATAAAACACACAAGAGCATGAGATGCAATTCATCTCATGCTCTTTGATTTAGATCGTTCTTCCGCTATTTCAGTCGCTTAAGCAAGCGTTGATTAGCCGAGTCCACCACCGAGTGGTCGAGCGACGAGAGATAGATCTCTGTCGTGCGTTCGGAGGTGTGTCCCAGACCGGCACTGATCACCGAAAGGGGGATCTGAAGATTTCGGGCCACGCTCGCCCAACTGTGTCGTGCCGTATAAGAACTCAAAGGTTTCTTTCCGGGGAGCATATCGGCAAGTTTTTGCAAGAGCCGATTGTGTCGATTTAGCGCTGCACGGTAGTGCGTATAGTCGCTCTTGGGATCCTCGCCCGGAAGAATCGGAAAGAGGTAGGGCGAGGAATTGGCGCGTTTGCTATACTTCTCGACCAACTCCCGAATGGGCCCCTCGACACAGATCAGCAGGGGCTGTCGGGTCTTTTTACGCGTATAGCGGATCATGCCACTGCGCACCTCCGATTTACGCAGGTAGGCGATATCGACAAAAGACATCCCGCGCGTACAGTAACTAAAGATGAAGAGGTCGCGGGCAAATTCCAAATCCGACCCTTCGGGAAGTTTGAGTGCCTTGAGCCGAATGATGGTTCGCTCGCTGACGGCACGCTTCTGCGTGTGGTCGATCCCCGTGTAGACGTGGTGAAACGGGTGGTAACGGCGCGCCAGATGTTGCTCCACAGCCTTGTTGTAGAGGGCCCGCCAAATCCGCATATAGAAGCTGATCGTATTACGCAGCAATCCGCGCCGAACCAGGTAGTTGTTGTAGGACTCGACCAAAGGTTCGTTCAGCGACCGAAACGAGATCTCTCGACCACCAAGAAACTGATACAGGCTGCTGCGGGCCTGCTGATAATTCTCGGCCGTTCTCAACCGGTTTGCGGCCTTCAACTCCCGAATCTGCCGATCCATAAAGCGGAAGACCCCGTTTCGCTCGTTGACCTGGTTGCGCGTTCGCTGACGCGACTCATTGTTTGTTGTAGTTTTCATAGGCTTAATGTTTTTAGGTTTGTGTTGACCTTGCAAGTAACAAAAAACTACGGATTGATCTACAAAATCGGCCTTTCTTGCTCTTTTTTAGGGCATAAGCGAAAAAAAACGGAGAATTCAGCCCACGAATTTTGAAATTTGCTTACCTTTGCGCCGTCGATAAGGAACGCAGCGATTGCGAAGCCGATGCGATGTAAAACAAGAGAGAAAATAATATGAAAGATTTCAAGAATGATTCGACACTGGCACGCTTCGGCCGCGACAAGCGCGAGCGTACCACGACCAAGGTCGCAGAGCGTGTCGAGCGACGTGAGCGCCCCGAGCGTGACTTCGCAGCGGCAGAGAGCCGCACTCCCCGCACCAAGCGTGCATCCTTCAACCCCCATTTTACGGAGGACAACCGTCCGAATTTCGAGAAACCGCAGCGCAGCTACGGCGACCGCCCCTCGTTTGGAGAAAACCGAGGCCCGAAGAAATTTTCGAAATTCGAAGAGCGCAGCGACCGCCCGAAGCGCACGGAGCGTTCGTTCGACCGTTCGGAGCGTCCGACCTACGGAGAGAAGCGTTCCGAAGAGCGTCCTTCGTTCGGTGGCAAGAAGTTCGGCACGAGCAAGGGATTCGGAGCCAAGAAACGTACCTTTGCACACGACGAAAAGCCGAAGAGCTATCCCAAATACAACCCCAACAAGCAGACGGGCGAGATGCGACTGAACCGCTTTGTGGCCCAGTCGGGAGTCTGCTCGCGCCGCGAAGCCGACGACTTCATCGCCGCAGGCCTGGTCTCGGTCAATGGTGTAATCGTTACGGAGCTCGGCACCAAGGTGATGCCCGGTGACGTAGTGAAGTTCAACGATACGAAGCTTCAGGGCGAGCAGAAGGTATATTTGGTACTGAACAAGCCCAAGGGCTATGTTACCTCGCTCGAGGATCCTCATGCCGACAAGACGGTCATGGAGTTGGTGAAGGGTGCCTGCACGGAGCGTATCTACCCCGTGGGACGTCTGGACAAGAACTCGTTGGGTCTGCTCCTCTTCACGAACGATGGCGACCTCACGAAGCAGCTCTCGCACCCCGCCTACGCCAAGAAGAAGATCTATCAGGTATCGCTCGACAAACCCTTGACGCGTGCCGACATGGATCAGATTGCCGAAGGCATCGTACTGGAGGATGGCGAGATTCACGCCGACGAGATCTCCTACGCCTCGGAGAATAAGAAGGAGGTAGGCATCGAGATCCACTCGGGTCGCAACCGTATCGTGCGCCGCATCTTCGAGATGTTGGGCTACTCGGTACAGAAGCTCGACCGTGTCTACTACGCCGGTCTGACGAAGAAGAACCTCAAGCGTGGCCAGTGGCGTTTCCTTACGCGCGAGGAGGTGGAGCGCCTGAAGTCCGGTCGCTACGAGTAAAAATTGTTTTGAGGGGTATTTTCGGCGTTACGCAAAGTCCGGTGTGAAGGTCACATACCCAATGTATGCTCCCTCCACGTCGAATTTAGCAAACCTTGAAAATCCCTCCTCAAAAGCAATTTTTCCCACTTGGAATAATTTTGAATTCTGAATTTTGAATTAAATAATGGCAGGATCGAATTTTGTAGATTACGTCAAGATATTTGCCCGATCGGGCCACGGAGGCGCCGGCTCGGCCCACTTCCGCCGCGAGAAGTTCGTCGCCTTCGGAGGACCCGATGGTGGTGATGGAGGCAAGGGTGGCAGCATCATCCTCCAGGGCGACAGCCAATATTGGACACTCATCCACCTCAAGTACCAGCGCCACCAGTTTGCAGAGGATGGTCAGAACGGCTCGGGAGCCCGCTCTACGGGCAAGGATGCCAAAGACATCATCATCCCCGTACCCCTGGGTACGGTGGCTCGTCGTGTGGTGGAGAACGAGGAGACGGGCGAGCAGGAGCTTGTTCCCGTAGGCGAAGTAACCGAAGATGGAGAGCAGCTGGTACTCCTGCAGGGAGGTCGCGGAGGCTTGGGCAACTGGCACTTCCGCACCGCCACAAACCAGACACCGCGTTATGCCCAACCCGGCGAGGAGGGCGACGAGGGGGCCTTCATCCTCGAGTTGAAGGTGCTGGCCGATGTCGGTTTGGTGGGCTTCCCCAATGCGGGTAAAAGCACCCTGCTGTCGGTGGTTTCGGCAGCCAAGCCCAAGATCGCCAACTACGCCTTCACCACCCTGGAGCCAAACCTCGGCATCGTCGAGGTACGCGACGGCCACTCCTTCGTGATGGCCGACATCCCGGGAATCATCGAGGGGGCCCACGAGGGGCGCGGCCTGGGAACCCGCTTCCTGCGCCACATTGAGCGCAACTCGGTGCTTCTGTTCATGATTCCGGCCGACAGCGACGACATCCGCAAGGATTTCGAGATCCTTTTGGGCGAGCTCACGCAGTACAACCCCGAACTCCTGGACAAGCAACGCCTGTTGGCTATTACGAAGTGCGACATGTTGGATGAGGAACTCATAGAACAGATGCGATCACAACTTCCCGAGGGGGTTGAGAGTTTCTTCATCTCCTCGATCTCGGGTCTCAACATCCGCCCGCTGAAGGATCGCCTTTGGGCCGTGCTGAACGAGTAGGATTTCGAGATAGACCTTTCATAACAATAGCGTGTCAAAAATTTTTGACACGCTATTGTTATTTGAAATAACCGATATTTGTTACTTCTCCTGCATTTGGAATCGCTTGAATACCGCAAAGAGCAGCAGGGCGACAAGCACTCCCAACAGCAAGCCGTAAAGAATATCGAGCGGGAAGTGGTAGGCCAAATAGATGCGCGAATAGCAGACCAAGAGCACCCACAGGGCTGCGACCGCCGTAAACCATCCGCGCTTCAGGAGTAAGGCGGCAAGCATGGCCACCGAACAGGTGGTGGCGGCATGGGCCGAGATCGTACCATATTGTCCTCCGTGCTTGATGACATGTACCAACCCTTCGAGTTCGGGGGTGTACATCGGGCGCAGACGAGGCGGCAAGTCGGGGAAGAGGTTTTTCAGCAGCCCCGAGTGCTTGAAGATACCGGCCACAAGATCCGTGAGCACCACCCCCAAGATCGCCAAACCGAGAAAAAGCAAGAGGTTGCGCCAGCCGTAACGGCGATAGACAAGCCAAAGAATCAAGAGGTAGAGCGGCACCCAGGTCACTTTTCCCGAACAGCCGAGCATCAGCCCATCCATAAAGGCCCCACCGTCGAAATTGAGGGTCAAAAAGAGGTTGTGATCAATCGTTGTATTCATCGCTTTAGGAATTTAGGAGTTAGAAATGAGGAATTGTGAATCACGCATTTTTCTTGTGGTCATTGTGAGGAGCCAAAGGCGACGCAGCAATCTCCTGCAAATTGCACTGCGCCCCAAAGATTCCTCTCTCCATTTTTTGATTTTAGGCGAGCAGATTTTAACTCGACCGCTGACTGACGAAGAGAGGCTGTACAACTTCGTACTGCCCATTTTCGACAGACAAGGAGAGGTGAAATATGCCGCATAAAATCAAAAAATTAGAATTGAAAATATATAAAAGGCTGTATATCAGATGATTTTATCTGCATCACCCCCCATGCAACAAGGGCGATCAGAAGCACCTGCAAAAGGAGCGGGGCGGCGGAGATTGTACGACGAAAAAAGTTGTCGAGGGAGGGCGGCATCAGGTGGAGGAGGTAGCCGATCCCCACCAAGAGGAAGATGGGGAGGTAGCCCTCGACGACCTGGCGAATGAGTTGGGGGTCAAAGGCGAAGAGAATCTGGTGGAGAATAAGCTCCACGCTCTGCATCGACTCGGCGCGGAAGAAGAGCCACCCCAGGCAGACCAGGTGGAAGGTCAAAAGTGTTGCGGGGAGACGGCGCCACAGGGGCATATCCTCTCCGAGAGCCTTGGCTCCGGGAACCACCGAGATCCACCACTTGTGGATGGCCAGGGCCACTCCGTGGAGTCCACCCCAAAGGACAAAGCGCATCGCCGCCCCGTGCCACAAACCTCCGAGGAGCATGGTGAGCATCAGGTTGACGTAGGTGCGGAACTTTCCCTTGCGGTTGCCACCCAGGGAGATATAGAGGTAGTCGCGTAGCCACGAGGAGAGGGAGATGTGCCAACGGCGCCAAAACTCGGTGATGGTGGCCGAACGATAGGGGGCATCGAAGTTCTTAGGGAAGCGGAAGCCCATCAGCAGGGCGATACCGATGGCCATGTCGGAGTAGCCCGAGAAGTCGCAGTAGATCTGCAGGGCATAGCCATAGATCGCCATCAGGCACTCGAAGCCCGAATAGAGAAGTGGCTCGTCGAAGACTCGATCGACAAAGTTCAGCGAGATATAGTCGGAGATAATGGCCTTCTTAAAGAGTCCCGTAAGGATCAGACAGAGGGCCGTGCCAAACATCTCGCGGGTCACCGTGACCGGATTTTGGCGAATCTGGGGGATAAAGTCACGGGCACGGACGATGGGGCCGGCCACCAATTGGGGAAAGAACGAGAGGTAGAAACAGTAGTCGATCCAACGATCCAGAGGCTTGAGTTCGCGGCGGTAGATGTCGATCGTGTAGCTCATCGATTGGAAGACAAAGAAGGAGATACCGACCGGCAGAAAGATGTCCTGAAACTGGAGGAAGCCCGCTCCGAAGAGCGAATTAGAGATCTCGATGAAGAAATTCGTGTACTTGAAGTAGCCCAACATGCCGAGGTTGATCCCCACACTCAACAGCAGCCACAACTTACGCAACGCGGAGTGCGAGGAGCGATAGAGGAGTTGGGCCAGGATGAAATCGCTGACCGAGGCGAAGAGCAACAGCACGAAGTAGATGCCGCTGGACTTGTAGTAGAAATAGAGCGAAAAGGCCACCACATAGAGGATACGGGCCGTGGGAGCCTTACGCAATCCGTTATAGATCAACAGGAAAGCCGCAAACAAAAAGAGAAAGAGGCCACTGCTGAAGATCATCGGTGACTGGGCATCGTAGGTCAGCAGGGCCGCCAAACGGCTCCAGAATTCTTCGATCGAAGGCAACTGCATGGGCTACGGATTCAGTTCGAACGAGGGGTTAAACAACTGCACATCGACCAACTCCGAGTTGAGGAGAGGTTGCTCCTCTGCTCGTTGGATGCGGTGTTCGGTTTCGCGTTGCCAATAGGCGTAGAGGTCGGCATAGAGGGCCCGAAAGAGGGCCCCGGCAATCTGACGACCGCCCCCGTAGTTGATGTGGGTATAGTCCTTGCCGGCCCAGCCGTTGCGCACAAAGGCATCCATGCCGCCCAAGGCCTGCATCGCCTCGCTCGTCGGCCAAAAGGCGGCCCCCGTTCGCTCGGCAGCGGCACGCTGCGAGGAGACCATCGAGCCGAGGGCATCCATCGGAGCATAGCCCCCTTCGCCCTTCACCCAGCGCTGGCTCACTCCCATCACCAAAACAGCTGCTCCGGGGAAGCACTGGCGCACAAAATCCACCATCTGCTCGATCTGACGACCATAATTCGAGTAGCCGAATACCCCCTGCTGCATGATATTCAAACCGTATTGGAGAATGACCAAGTCGTAGGGCACCTGCGCCTGGTGCTGGGCATTGAGCGCCGGAGAGCTCCAGAACATGGCGCGCCCATTGTTGGAGCGCACCGAGTAGTTGTCGACCACCACCCCCTCGTTCCCGAAGAGTTGGGCCCCGTAACCCACAAAGCCCTCTGCCCCCGACAAGATGCGGCACTCCAAGGCTTGCATCCCCTCGAGGCAGACCTCAATACGGCGCAACGACTCGTCGGCCTCAACCTCAAAAACACGCGACAAGGTGTCGTTTACAATCACCTCCACCCGACTCTCCGAGCGGCTCAGGAACCAAAGATTGGCCCCATCCCAACGATCCGCACCTTGGCGGAAATCGGTTCCCGCCCAACGGGTCGAAGCCCCATTGATCGGGGAGCAGACCCAGCCGGCCACGGTAAAACTGCGCTTCACCTCCTCCGAAGACTTTGCCCACTGCATGATGTTGTGCGAAGTCCACCCCTTGGAGGTGGTCTTCACCGTGCGACGAAAACCCGTGAGGGGTGAGGCCATCGGGGCAAAACCCACTCCCGAACCGCCGAAGGTGAGTTGCAACTGCTCGCGCAGGTCGGCCGTAAGGATGTCGCCCTCGACAAACGAATCGCCCAGGAAGGCAATACGCACCGGACGGCGCATGAGAAGTTTTTGGTAGAGCGAATCGAAGAGTCCGCGACCCAGCGTATCGAAATCCTCGATGCGCACCTTGGCCTCGGCCGGCAACGGCAAGCTGTCGGGCCAGAGCGGGGCCGTGGCTTCGCGCTGCGACTCGGTGAGAACCCAACGCAGATGACGCTCCGGCGCAGGCTCCTCGGCAAGGGGCTCCTCGGCCGTGGTTGCAGCCACCTGCTCGGCCACCTGCTCCCAATCCACCTCGATAAGCTCCACCTCGGCCTCCGAAATCGAGGGCAACGCCTCCTCGGCCTCTTCGAACGAGACAAACTCGGAGAGGATGTTGGCACGGCGCAACTCAACGCCCCACACCTCCATGGGGGGAACAAAGCTCACCAAAATCAGGATCGCGATCAAAAGCAGACAGGCCGTCAGGCTGCGGCTCGAATAGTCGTTTCGGGGTCTCTTCATCTCTTTTTTTCGCAGGAATTAGTCGTTTCGGCGACCCAAGACGAGCATCACATAGTAGAGCACCGAAGCAATGGCACCCAAGGCGGCCACCAAATAGGTGCGGGCCGCCCATTTGAGGGCCTCGCGGGCATAGCCCACCTCCACCCCTTGCAGCGTGCGCGACCCCTCCAACCAAGCCAGGGCGCGTGCCGAGGCGTTGTATTCCACCGGCAGGGTAATGAGCGAGAAGAGGGCCGAGAGGGCGATCAGACCGATACCGGCCCACATAATGGCCGTATTGTTGGTCGAGGCCATCAGGATTAGGCCGATGATGATCACCCACTGCGCCGCACGCGAAGCGAACGAGACGACGGGCACCAACTGCGAACGCATCACCAACGGAGCATAGCCCTGGGCATGCTGAATGGCGTGACCACACTCGTGGCAAGCCACCGCCAGGGCCGAAATCGAACGCGACGAGTAGACGCTGTCGCTCAAATTGACGGTCATGGTCGAGGGGTTGAAATGGTCGGTCAGGTGGCCCTGCACATGGGTCACCTTGACATTATGAATGCGGTTTTCGCGCAACATCTTCTCGGCCACCTCGGCTCCGGTCATTCCTCCCGGAGCCAAGACCTTCGAATACTTCGTAAAGACCGACTGCAGGCGGGCCTGCACGATGTAGCCCACCAGGCCGATTACCAAAATCAAAAGGTAGTAGCCCATGTGGCTCGACCCCATCATAAAACCGTTGCTCACGGTGGGGTCGTAATAGGCTTGCAAAATCTCAGACATAACTTTTCTGGCAATTTAATCTCTCCACGAGGGAAGAGGTTACTTTCTAAAGGTGTAATAGGCTCCGGCCTGCTGCGTGGGCATCAGCACGATGTCGTTCACATTCATGTGGGCGGGCAGCGAGAGCATCCAATGAATCGCCTCGGCGATATCCTCACCCTGCAGGGCATCGACACCGACATAGACCCCCTCGGCACGCTCCTTATCGCCGTGGAAACGCACCTCGGAGAACTCGGTCTCGACCATGCCCGGGCGCACCTCGCCCACCTTGATGCCGGCCGAAAGGAGATCGGCACGCATCGCCTGAGAAATGGCATGCACGGCGTGCTTCGAGGCGCAGTAGACGGCCCCGTTCTCATAGGGTTCGGTACCGGCAATGGAGCCGATGTTGATGATGTGTCCCCCCTGACGTGCCTCCACCATGGCGCGGCTGATGATGCGCGTTACATACAACAAGCCCTTGACATTGGTGTCGATCATGGCATCCCAATCGGCCGTATCACCTCGGTCGATATGCTCCAGGCCGGCCGCCAGACCGGCGTTGTTGATCAGCACATCGACCCGTCCCAGCGGCTCGAGGAACTCCTTGCACTCGGCCTCGCTGCGCACATCGAAGACCAACGTCTTGCAGATAGCCCCCTTGGCCTCAATCTCCTTTTTCAAGGCCTCCAAACGGTCGGCACGGCGACCCGTTACAATCATCTCCGTATCGGGACCGGACAAGCGCAAGGCCGTAGCACGACCAATGCCCGAAGTGGCTCCCGTAACCAAAATTCGCTTCATATTTCTCGTTGTTTATCGGTTTTTCTTTAGCGACGCCCTCGCAAAAAGGGTGCTGCATGAAATGAACGCAGAAAATCTGTGGTTCATGTGGCAAAATTAGAAAAAATTTGTGTTACTTTGCATGGTTAAATCAAGTTTTTGGAAGAAAAGGTGAATCTACCCCTCTTTATTGCCCGTCGCACGGCCAGCCCCTCGGAGGAGAACCGCCCGAGTGTCATGGTGCGTTTCGCAACCATCGCCGTGGCCCTAAGCCTTGCGGTGATGCTCCTCTCCGTAGCCGTGATCATGGGTTTCAAAGAGGAGGTAAGCCATCGCATCGTGGGCTTTTCGGCCGATGTAGAACTTTCGGACCTCCGCTCGCGTGGAGTGGAACAGGCCTTCAATTTCCGAATAGACAGCACACTTTTGAGCCAAATAGAGGCCGACCCTCGAGTAGCCGGCCTCTCGGTGTATGCCGCCAAGGGGGGTGTACTCAAGAGCCCCGAGGGGATGCAGGGGATGCTCCTCAAGGGGGTGGGCACCGACTTCGATCGCCGCTTCTTCGAGGAGTTGATCACCGCTGGTGAGATGCCTTCGATCGGGGACGAGCCGCGCAAAAAGGAGCTGCTGCTCTCCGAGAGTGTGGCCCGCAAGCTTCGCCTTGCCGTGGGCGACAAGGTCGAGATGCTCTTTATCGAAGCGGACGGCACGGCACGACGCGACCGCTTCAAGATTGCGGGACTCTACCACTCGGGCATGGAGGAGGCCGATGCGCGTTATCTGCTGACCGACATCCGCAACGTACAACGCCTGGGCGAGGGCGAGGGGATGATCTCGGGCGTGGAGATCCGTCTACACTCGACGGAAGAGGCCCCACGAATGGCCTATGAACAAAATCTGGACCTGCTTTACAACGGCCCGGAAGGGGTTGAGAACCTCCTATTCCGTAGCGTACAGGAGCGTTATCCGGCCATGTTCGACTGGTTGCGCACCCACGATGTGAATGCCGCCGTGATCCTCGGCATCATGCTCCTGGTGGCCCTTTTCAACATGATCTCGGCCTTGCTGATCCTGGTGCTGGAGAGAACCCGCATGATCGGTCTGCTGAAGGCCTTGGGCATGGAGAATCGGGCCCTGCAAAAGATATTCCTCTACCGCGCCGCCTTCATCACGCTGAAGGGGGTCGCCTGGGGCAACCTCGTGGCCTTGGTGCTCTGCCTTACCCAAAAGTGGGGCCATGTGGTGAAACTCGATGCTTCGGGATACCTCCTCTCGGAGGTTCCGATCGCCCTCGATTGGAGTTGGTGGCTCGGGGTGAACCTCGGTGCGGTGGCCGTCATTCTGTTGCTGCTGAGCCTCCCCACCTCAATTGTCAGCCGCATCCATCCCGAGCAGACCATCCGTTACGAATAATTCAGAAAACGATGAAACCATACAACCAAGAGAACCAAACCAAGGGCGAAGAGGTGCGCGAGATGTTCGACCGCATCGCCCCGAAATACGACCTGCTGAACCATACCCTCTCGGCCGGCATCGACAAGATTTGGCGTCGGCGCGTGGTACGCATTGCGCGTGGTCACCACCCCCGCCACATCCTCGACATGGCTACCGGAACGGGCGACCTGGCCATCGCGTTAGCCCGTGGGATTCAAGGGGTTCGGGTTGTAGGCTGCGACCCTTCGCAGGGGATGCTCGAGGTGGCGCGTCGCAAGGTGGCGGAGCGCGGCCTGGAGAGTCGCATCACCCTCGAAGTGGGCTTCTCCGAAGAGCTTTCAAACTTCGCCGACGAGAGTTTTGATGTGGTGACGGTGGCCTTCGGCGTGCGCAACTTCGACCGCATGGAAGCGGGCCTCAACGAACTCAAGCGCGTACTGCGCCCGGGGGGATTGCTCGTTGTCCTGGAGTTTTCGAACCCGACCAATCCACTCATCGCCGGGCTCTACCGCTGGTACTCGCACCACATCCTGCCCCGCGTGGGAGGTGCCGTGTCGAAGGATCGCTCGGCCTACGAATACCTGCCCGCCTCGGTGGATGAATTTCCCACCCCCGCGCGCTTCATCGAGATCCTGCACGGCTTGGGATTCCGCGACGGAAAGAGCCGTTCGCAGAGTTTCGGCATTGCCCAAATCCACACCGCCCTCAAATAGACCGCCCCGATGCGCCTGCTACTGCACATACTCCTGGCCACCCTGCTACTCCTCGGAGGAGTCGGCTGCTCGGGATTTGCCCATCGCATAGGGCCCCCGACCATCGAGCAGATTGAACGCCTCGGAAGTTCGGGGGTGGAGATCTCACTACTCATACCCAATCGGTCGGGAAAGAGGCTGACGATTCGCGAGGCCAAGATCCTTTTCTACTACGAAGGGGCCCCCTTGGCTACGGCCGAACTTCGGGGCGAGGCCCTGATCGAAAAAAAGAGCGACAACCACCTTACGACCCGTTGGAAGGTCGAGGCCGACGACCCCGCCGCCCTGCTTCTGCTTGAAAAGCGGATCAGCGAAAGCAACTTCGAAGCCTTGTCGATCGACTATCGGGCCCAAGTACAAATCGGCGCAATGAAGAAAACTTTTTCGGCCGAGCAGGTACCACTCTGCGAAATTCTTTATAACTTTGTACCGACCAAATAGTTCGCGTATGAAAAATTTTCGCCTTTTCCTCCCGCTTTTGATCCTCGCAGCCATGGCCCTTCCGGCCAAGGGGCAGCGTCTTGCCTCCTTCAAGGAGCAGTTGGCGCACCCTGCGCTCGACACCCTCTCGTTGCGCACGGCCACCGTTACGGTCTTCGAGTCGGAGGCTGCCCGCGAGGCCCTGGCCCAAGCCACCGGCTCGGCACATCGCACCCGCTTCCAGGGGTGGAGGGTCTGCATCTTCTCGGACAACACGGCCGAGGCGCGTTCGAAGGCCTATGAGGCGATGAACACCTTCCGCGAGCACTTTGCCGATATTCCCTACTACAACGAGTACGCGAGCCCCTACTTCCGCGTATCGGTGGGAAACTGCACCAACTCCGAGGAGGCGATTATCCTGCTGAACCGCGTGAACAAGGTCTTCCCCAAGGCCTTCATCAAGCAGGAGTTACTCACCCTGAGCGATCTTCTAAAATAAGAGATCTTTCGGCTTCCCAAACAAGCATTTATTATCTTTTAGTCCCGATTCAATGAAAAAAATTCTGCTTCTTTTCACCTATTTGGTAGGAGCCTTCTGTGTAACAAATGCACAAACACCACTTCGCATCGTCGATGCCACCGACCAAATCCCCGTGATCTCCGCCTCGGTCTTCGATTCCGAAGGCAACATCATCGGATACAGTATGTATGATGGCACCCTGCCGACGATCCCCGAAACCGCCTATCCGATCACCATCCGCTCCATCGGCTACGAATTGCTGACCATCCCTGCTCCCGAAAACAGAGATTGGCTGATGACGCCCAAAAACTATGATGTGGAGACCGTTGTCGTGGTTCCGAGCAAACACGAGGTGGTGAAACAAACCGTTTATGTACGCATGTTTTGCAGTGGAGGAAATTCGGTGAGCAGGGTCCAAGAGTATGTGGAATTTATGGGCGAGCGATTCATTCCCGTCACAAAGGGATCAAAATTTAATGAGTCCGAT